>PPEA01000698.1 GCA_002967005.1 Mycobacterium talmoniae | reverse complement strand
CGCGGCCCCAGCACCGGCCCGCCAAGCTGCGGCCCGTACTGTCCCCCGGGCGCCGGCGGTCCCGGCGTGATCAGCGTCATTGCGTCCCTCCCTGTTCCGGGATCACCACGCGGATTCGGCAACCCGGCGCTCCCCCAACCACTTCGATCGTTCCCCCATGCAGCTGCACCGCCCACCGGGCGATCGCCAAGCCCAACCCCGTTCCGCCGTCGGAGGATTCGCCGCGGCTGAACCGTTCAAAGACCCGTTCCCGCTCGACGGGCTCGATACCGGGGCCGTCGTCGGACACCTCGATCTGCACCCCCGGACGGCGCCGCGCGCGGGCCACCACCTGCACCCGCCCACCCGGTGGACTGTGCCGGGTGGCGTTGTCGACCAGGTTGACCACGACCTGACGCAGCCGGGCCGGGTCGGCGGTCACCGACAGCCCGCGCGGCCACACCCGCACCGCCACACCGATACCGTCGCGGGCCAACGTCACGTGCCCGACAGCGTCGTCGAGGAAGTCCTGCACCTCGAATCGGCTCAGCTGCAACGGCATCACGCCGCCTTCGACCCGGGACAGATCCAACAGGTCGGTGACCAGCTCGCCCAACCGCTCGGTTTGCGACAGCGCCTTGCGCATGGTCGCGTCGTCCGGGGCCACCACTTGATCGACGACGTTCTCCAGCAGCGCCTGCAACGCCGAGATCGGGGTGCGCAGCTCGTGCGACACGTTGGCGATCAGCCCGCGGCGGTACTCGTCGGCCGCGCCCAGGTCGCTCGACATCTGGTTGAACGCCGCCGCCAACTGGCCGACCTCGTCGCGGGAGGTGGCCCGCACCCGGATGCTGTAGTCGCCGCGCGCCATGGCCCGTGCGGCGGCTGTCATTTGGCGCAGCGGCGAGGTCATGCCGTGCGCCAGGAATTGGGTCAACGCCAGCGAGGTCACCAACGCCGCCAGCAACGCGTACCGGAACGGCCAGCTCGCCCCCAGCCAGTAGGTGATGCTGGCCAGCACGATGGCGCCGGCCACCAAGGCGCCCACCTTCACCTTGAACGAGCCCAACGGATCCAGCGGCCGGGGCAGCCGGTCCCACAACGCCATCATCACGGCACCTCCAGCGCGTAGCCGACGCCGTGCACGGTGCGGATCAGCCCGGTGCCCAGCTTGCGGCGCAACGCCTTGACGTGGCTGTCCACCGTGCGGGTCTGGCTGTCGTGCGTCCAGCCCCACACCTGTTCCAGCAGGCTGGCCCGGCTGATCACGGCGCGGGGACGCCGCGCCAAACAGGTCAGCAGATCGAATTCGGTGCGGGTCAAATGAACTTCCTGATCCGCCTGGTGCACCCGACGTTGCTGCAGGTCTATCCGGAACGGCCCGACCGTCAGCGCCGGTTCGGCGGTGGCGCGGTCGACCCGACGCAGCAGCACCTGCACCCGCGCCACCAGCTCCCGCATGCTGAACGGTTTGGTCAGGTAGTCGTCGGCGCCGACGCCCAGGCCCACCAGCAGGTCGGTCTCGTCGGTGCGAGCGGTCAGCATCAGCACCGGGACCGGCCGGTTGGCCTGCACCCGCCGGCACACCTCCAGCCCGTCGAACCCGGGCAGCATCACGTCGAGAACCACCAGGTCAGGCGGGGATTCCTGGGCCGCCTGCACCGCCGACGGACCGTCGACGGCGGTGCCGACGGTAAAGCCCTCGGCGCGCAGTCGGGCCGCCACCGACGACAGGATGGTGGGCTCGTCGTCGACCACGAGGATGCGTCTCATCGCCACGATTCGACTCTAGGCAGCTGTGATGGACCTACCGAGCAGAGATTGTGAAGATCCTGTGCAGGTCGCCCCGCTGACCCAACCCGCTTAGAAGGCGTCCTCGCGGAGCTCCATCAGCGCCAGATCGACGTTGTCCACGATGCGACGCTCAGCGCTCAGGCGGGGCAGCACATTCTTGGCGAAAAACGTTGCCGCGGTGACCTTTCCGCGGTAGAAGTTGCGGTCCGATTCGGCCGGATCCTGCGCCAACGCGTCCAGCGCGATCCGGGCCTGACGCAGCAGCAGCCAGCCGATCAGCAGGTCACCGACCGCCAGCAGGAACGGCACCGACTGCAGGCCCACCCGATACAGTTCGCGGGCATTGTCCTGCGAACCGAGCAGGTAGCCGGTCATGGTGGCGACCATGGCCCGCACGTCGTCGAGCGCGGTGGCCAAGTTGCCGCGGGCCTCGGCCAGCTCGGGGTGGGTGTTGTCGTCGCCGAGGACTTTCTCGATCTGGGTGACCAGATGCTGCAGGGCGACCCCGTGGTCACGGGCGATCTTGCGGAAGAAGAAGTCCTGCGCCTGAATCGCGGTGGTGCCCTCGTAGAGGCTGTCGATCTTGGCGTCGCGGATGTATTGCTCGAGCGGATAGTCCTGCAGAAAGCCGGAGCCGCCCAGCGTCTGCAGCGACTCGGTCAGGCATTGGTAGGCGCGTTCGGAGCCGACGCCCTTGACGATCGGCAGCAGCAGGTCATTGACCCGGTTGGCCAGCTCGGCGTCCGCGCCGGACACGATGTCGGCCACCGTCGGATCCTGATGGGCCGCGGTGTACAGGTACAGCGCCCGCAACCCCTCGGCGTAGGTCTTCTGGACCAGCAGGGCGCGCCGCACGTCGGGGTGATGAATGATGGTCACCCGCGGCGCGGTCTTGTCGGTCATCTGGGTCAGATCCGCGCCCTGCACCCGAGTCTTGGCGTACTCCAAGGCATTCAGATAACCCGTCGACAAGGTGGAGATCGCCTTGGTACCGACCATCATGCGGGCGTACTCGATGATTTTGAACATCTGCGCGATGCCGTTGTGGCTGTCGCCGACCAGCCAGCCGGTCGCCGGAACCCCGTGCTGGCCGAAGGTCAGTTCGCAGGTGGCCGAGGCCTTCAGCCCCATCTTGTGCTCCAGCCCGGTGACGAACACGCCGTTGCGCTCCCCCGGCTCGCCGGTCTCCGGGTCCAGCAGGAATTTCGGCACCACGAACAGGCTCAGCCCCTTGGTGCCCGGGCCGGCGCCCTCCGGGCGGGCCAGCACCATGTGAATGATGTTCTCGAACAGGTCGTCGGTGTCGCCGTTGGTGATGAACCGCTTCACCCCGTCGATGTGCCAGCTGCCGTCGGGCTGCTCGGTGGCCTTGGTGCGTCCGGCGCCGACGTCCGAGCCGGCGTCGGGTTCGGTCAGCACCATGGTGGCGCCCCAGTTGCGGTCGATCGCCAGCGATGCCCAGCGGCGCTGCTGCTCGTTGCCCAAGTGGTAGAGCACGTTGGCCAGCACCGGCCCGGCCATGTACATAAATACCGCCGGGTTGGCGCCGAGCACCAGTTCGTTGATCGCCCAGCCGACCATCGCGGGCGCCGGCACGCCGCCGACCTTCTCGTCGAGCGCGACCCGGAACCACTCCCCCTGCTGCCAGGCGTGCAGCGACTTCTTGAAGGAGTCCGGCAAGCTCACCGCGTGCGTCTCGGGATCAAAGGTGGGCGGGTGTCGGTCGGCGTCGGCGAACGACTCCGCGACCGGGCCCTCGGCCAGCCGCGCCGCCTCGGCCAGCATCTCGCGCACCGACTCGCCATCCAGGTCGCCGAACACCCCGCTGGCCAACGACCGCTCCAGGTCCAGCGCCTCGAACAGGTTGAACTCCAGGTCACGCACGTTGCTGTGGTAGTGGCCCATCGGCTCCGCATCCTCCCGGTCGCACGGCTGCGCTCAGCGTAACCCCGATCAGCCGCGCGGGACCGGCCTTGGCGACGCTTCCTCGACCGGGGCGGGCGCGGTGTCCGACGCACCCCGATCTCCCGCATTTCTATGGGTTACTGCATAAACGTGGTCCGCGCGCCCCGTTGGTAAGACCGGCTTTCGAAATTGTTCACCTGATGTTTTGCCGGTTTGGCGCCAAACCCGCAGGTGGGACTTGTGCTACTACTTCCAGTAGTTGTATGCTTGTCGTCATATTTTCGTGGTTGTGGCGCTCCGGCGGTGCACCATCGCGTTGAGGAGGCAGACGATGTGGGACATCGAGGTCAACATCGCTGGTCACCAGTTCACCGGCCGGTTGCCTGATCTGCCGAGCCGGCGGTGGCGTCCGGGCCGGCTGCACCCGCGCACGGCGCGGTGGCGGTCGGTGGCGTTGCGCCACCTGCACGCCGCCTAACCCAGCGACAAGAGGACCTCGTGCCGTCGACTGCGACCGCTCCGCGCACCAAGCGCGGGACCACCCGCAACCGGATGATCGCCACCGCCGCCGAAGTGCTGCGCGAGCGCGGGGCGGCCGGGGTGACCATCGACGAAGTGTTGGCCCGCAGCGGCGCGCCGCGCGGCTCGGTGTATCACCACTTCCCCGGCGGCAAGAACCAGTTGCTGACCGAGGCGCTGCACTACGCCGGCGATGCCCTCACCGCCAGCATCGACCGCAGCGCCGACCAGGGCAGCCGGGTGCTGTTGGCGCAGTTCACCGAGGTGTGGGAACGGCTGCTGCAGGACAGCGATTTCACCGCCGGCTGCCCGGTGGTGGCCGCGGCCATCGGGCCCGCCGACGAGGAGCCGCAACTGACCGCGGAGGCCGGCAAGATTTTCGGGCACTGGCGCGCCGCGCTGGGGTTGACCGCGGCCGACCGGATCCAGGTCGTCACCCCGCCGTCGCACATCCTGGGGCTGCTCAACATCCTCACCGCGCTGGACACCGGGGCGTGGCTGCGGCTGCACCGCCGGTTCGACGTCGACACCATGCTGCGCCACATCGAATCCGACCGGATCACCGTGGAGATGGCCGTCGCGCCGATCGCGTTGGCGATCGCGGCGCACCCCGACCTGGAGTCCTTCGATCTGTCGTCGCTGCGCTACATCATGTGGGGCGCCACCCCGGTCACCGCCAGCGTCGCCGACACCGTCACCGCCCGCACCGGT
Source organism: Mycobacterium talmoniae (assembly GCA_002967005.1). Classification (GTDB taxonomy): domain Bacteria; phylum Actinomycetota; class Actinomycetes; order Mycobacteriales; family Mycobacteriaceae; genus Mycobacterium; species Mycobacterium talmoniae. The sequence goes on along the minus strand of PPEA01000698.1, from coordinate 759 downwards.
GTGCGCTGGCTGCCGGCCTACGGCACCAGTGAGCTGCCGGTCATCGCATGCAGTCCACCGCAGTGCCCGCGACTGGACAGTGTGGGCCGCCCGGTGCCCGGGGTGCAGGTCCAGGTGGTGGCGCTGGACAGCGGAAACCCGGTGCCGCCCGGCGAAATCGGGGAGATCTGGGCGCGGGCGGACTCGCTGATGGCCGGCTACCTGCCGGCCGAGGCGACCGCGGAGGTGTTGCGCGACGGCTGGTATCACACCGGCGATGTCGGCTACCTCGACGCCGACGGCTGGCTCCGGATCACCGACCGGTGCAAGGAAATGATCAAGGTGCGCGGCTTTCAGGTCGCGCCCGCCGAAGTCGAGGCGGTGCTGCACGGGCACCCGGCCGTTACCGACTGCGCGGTGTTCGGGGTGGCCGATCCCGCCGACGGGGAAGCCGTGGTGGCGGCGGTCACCACCCGCGCACCGGTCACCGACACCGAATTGGCGGCGCTGGTCGCCGAGCGGTTGGCGTCTTACAAGCGGCCGCGCCGGGTGCTGTTCGTCGACGAGATCCCCCGGCTGCCGTCCGGAAAACTGTTACGCCGAGTACTCAAGGAGCGGTATGGATGTCCGGCTGAACGCTGAACAGCGGCAATTATGTGACGCCGCAGCGAAATTGGCCGACGATCTGGGTCCCGGGTCGGTCGCCGACCTCGACGACGCGGCGCGGCGGGCGCGGCTGGAAAAAGCCGTCGCCCAAACCGGGTGGCGCGCGCTGCGCTC
>PPEA01000697.1 GCA_002967005.1 Mycobacterium talmoniae | reverse complement strand
TGTGGTACGCGGCGCGTCGCGCCGGATTGCACCTCGACGAGGCCGACGACGACTTCGCCACCCCAGAGCGGATCGAGGCCGCGCTGCGGGTCATCGCGCCGGCGCTGCGGCTGGGCGCCGACGACCAAGAGCAGCTGCGGCCGCAGCTCCGGCTCACCCGGTACGGGGTCGACGAAACCCTGCAGTCCGCCGGCGAGGTCCCCGACCAGTTGACCTGCCTGGTGGAGGGGCAGGTGCAGTTGGCGGTCACCAGCGACGACGGGGCGGTGATCCCGGTGCACACCTTGAGCGTGGGTGACTGCCTGGGCCAAACCACGCTGACCCGCGAGCCGGTCAAGACCACCGCCCGCGCGCTGACCGAAACCGCGGTGGCCCACATCGACCGCGGCGCCCTGGAGGAGTTGGTGCGGCGGAAACCGTTGCTGCTGCAGGACATCGGACGCACCATCGAGGAACAACGCGAGGGCGTGCAGCGGGCATTGGCCACCGTCGGCCAATAGGCTTTGCGCCGATTGTGCGGTTTCGTACGCTTTTCGGCGATTTGGCGTATCAAACCGCACAGTCGCGAACGCCGAAGGATGTACTCGGCCTAGAGTCTTAATCGTGGGAGTGGACCGCGAGCGTATCTTCGCCGCTGTCGCGAACGAGCGGCGCCAGATCGCCACCCTGATCGACGGGTTGGACGATGCGCAGTTGGCGACACCCAGCCTGTGCGCGGGCTGGGACGTCAAAACCGTGGCCGCGCATCTCGCCTGCTCCCTCACCGACGGTGTCTGGGTCGCGATGAGGATGGCGCTGCGCCGCGCCAGCATGGCCCGCGCGATCGACGAGCTCGCACGGCGTCGCGCGCAGCTGCCGGCGGCCGACATCGTTACCACATTGCGTCAGCGCGCCGATTACCCATTGAGCCCACCGTTGGTCGGGCCACTCGCGCCCTTCACCGATATCTTGATCCACGGCGGCGACATCCGGATTCCCCTTAACCTCCCGTTCGAGCCCGACCCCGAACTGGCGACGCTTGCGCTGGATTTCCTGACCGGGCCGTGGCCGGTTGGTTTCGTGCCCCTGGGCCGGCTGCGGGGTATCTTGTTGCACAGCACCGACATTGATCGGTCGTGGGGCAAGGGCGCGGAAGTCCGCGGTCCCGCGGCCGCCCTGATGATGGCCGTCAGCGGCCGCACCGCACTGCTGCACCACCTCGACGGGCCCGGACTCCCCCTGCTGCAGCAACGGCTGTCGCCTACCTGATCGCGGCTCGTCTGGTGACTGTTTCGCCAGGGCGACCACGGCGTTGATGGACACTGAATTCGTTCCGCCGCAGAAGGGGGCCACTACACCGATGTCTGTCGAGCACACCTACACCGTCGAGATCCGATGGACCGGCGACCGCGGGACCGGGACCAGCAATTACCGCGTTTACGGACGCGAGCACGAGGTCATCAGCGAGGGGCGCCCAACGATCCTCGCTCCGCCGACCCCGCCTTCCGCGGTGATCCGACCCGCTGGAATCCCGAGCAGCTGCTGCTGGCCTCGCTCTCGCAATGCCATCTGCTCTGGTACCTCCACCTTTGCGCAGTCCATGGCGTGGTCGTCACCTCCTATGTGGATCGCCCGGTGGGCACCATGACCGAGACCGCCGAGGGCGGGCACTTCACCGCGGCCGTCCTGCGCCCGCAGGTGCAGGTTGTCGCGGCGAAGATGGTAGACAAGGCGCTCGCCTTGCATGGGGATGCCCACCGCGCGTGCTTCATCGCCAACTCAGTGAACTTCCCGGTGACCCACGACCCGGCGGTCAGCGTGGCCGCCTGACCCGGCCTCCACAGCAGCGGATTCAATCGCCTACCCGCGCGGCGGCCGCGGGTCATGAGCGTCGTTCGGGTCGGGGTCGCCAAACCACCGCGACGGGTCGTGCTCGCCGTATGCGTCGTGCCAGTCCCACCACTCGTACGGCGGGCTCTGCGGGTAGCCCTCCGGTGAGTCTTCCCAGTTCTCTTGGCGGCCAAGGGCGGTCATGTCGAGGTAGCTCCAGGTGTTCCCCAGCGCTTCGTCGCCGCGGTTGTTGATGAAGTAGGTGCGATACACGCGGTCGCCGTCGCGGATGAACGCGTTCGTGCCGTGCCACTGGTCGACGCCGAAGTCGGTGTCGAAGTCGTCGGTGATGGTGTACCACGGCATCCGCCAGGCCATCCGCGTCTTCAGCCGCTCGATGTCGGGCTGCGGCGCGGGCGAGGCGAACACCAACGTGGTGTCGCGGACGTTCAGGTGCGCCAGGTGGCCAACGTGGTCGGCGATCATCGAGCAGCCGCGGCAGGCATGGTCGGGCCAGCCGTCCACGCCGGGCTCGAAGAAGGCGCGGTAGACGATCAGCTGGCGGCGGCCGTCAAACAGGTCCGCCAAGCTCACCCGGCCGTTGGGCCCGTCGAACTGGTAGGCCTTTTCCACGGCCAGCCACGGCATCCGTCGACGCAGGGCGGCCAGCGCGTCGCGGGCGCGGGTCAGCTCCTTTTCTTTGACGAGCAGTCGCTGCAGCGCCGCCTCCCAGTCCGCTGCCGACACGATCGGAGGTGTCTTCATGGGGTTGTCCGCCTTTCGATTTCGGTATTCAGGCCACCGGCGCAAGGCCGGCGGCGCTGAGCAGGTAGGCGTGCTGGTCCGAGTGTGCCGTGCTCGCCAGTTCAACGACACACTTTCCGAGCCGTTCGGCGGTGAGCACCGGACCGCGACCCGTGAGGAAGGTGTCGACGTCAACTCCTTCCCACTCGGCATAGGCGGCCACCGCCGTCGCGCCCAGCTCGGTGACCGGCGTCAACTGCGGCAGCACGGACGTGAAGCTGATCCCCAGCCCGGCCCGCCGCGACTCGAGGGCGGCATAGCCGGCGATGAACCGCACGGTGGCCTTTGCCCCCGCGTAGCCGCCGCTCAGTGGCGATCCGTGGAGGGCGGCGCCGCTGGAGATCGCGATCACCGCACTGCCCGGCGCCAGCGGGCGCCGCAGCGCGTGGCGGATCCAGTGGAATGACTGCGCGACGTCGACAGTCCAGTTCTGGCTGAAGGTCTCCCAGGTCTGCTCCCGCAGCGAACCCATCCGCGGGGTGGCCCCGGCGGCCAGCACCAGCGTGCGCGGCCGGTGCTCGTCGATGAGCCGGCTGGCCGTCGCCGGATCGGCGGCGTCGGCGGTCACGGCGGTGAAGGTGCCACCCAACTCGTCACGTACCTCGTCGAGATACACGCTGCTGCGGGCGACGCCGACGACGTGCGCACCGGCGGCCGTCAATGCCGTGGCGATGCCCCGGCCGAATCCGCGGCTTGCGCCGGTGACGATCGCCGTCGTCCCGGCGAGACCGTTGGTCGTCTCGTTCATGGTGCTAACTCCTGGTGTCGGCATGGTCGGTCACTAATGCAGATACGTGGCGCCGCCGTAATTCATCGGTGCCGCGGACGACCGGTGCGGGTTGTGCCGTCCTCCACAGTTGGCGCGGTCGAAGGCGACAACACTGCGAAGCAGGCGTCCTGCGAGTCGGCGCGACAACGACGGGTCGGGAACGGCCCCGAACGCGGGAGCGAAGGTTGTCTTCGCGAACTCCTCCAGCGTCGTGGGCGTGGTGTTGGACGTGGAGCGCGGCTCGGCGGTGATGCGTCCCGAGTTGATCCCGCGGTTAGTTTCAATCAGCAAGTCGGCTGCGTTGGGTGACAGGCCGCCAGTGTTGACTACGCCCTTGCGAAGGATGCGCTCGGGGACATTGATATATCTCAGCTGCGGTTTGCCGATCACCCCACCCAGGATCTGCGTCACCTCGGTCATCGTGTAATCGCGGGGTCCGTTGAGGTACCGGACGCTGTGACCGCGGAAGTCGAGTCGTTGCAGATGGTTCGCCGCAGCAGCTGCGATGTCGCGTGTTGCGATCATCGGGAAACGGACCCGTGGCTCGATGGCCAGACCGTTGATTCCAGCCATTTTGATCAGCCCGATGTTCCACAGGAAATTCTCCATGAACCACACGGGCCGTAGACAAACGACGTTGAGGGCCGGGATCTCTTTGAGCAATAGCTCGAAATGGTGACACCCGACAATGCCGCCGACCGGATCTGGCAACTCCGCTCCCCAGCTGCTCAGGAGAACGGCATTGGGTAAGCCGGAGTCGCGGATCGCCGTCACCATGCTCTGGATGTTCTTCTTCTGCTCGGCGTTGACATCTCGCGTCGATAAGTCCGCCGGAGTCAGGAGGAAGGCGGCCGTCGCCCCGTCAAAGACCTGTGTGAGGAAGGCCGGATCGCCCAGCCTGCCCGGCCGCACATCGGCGCCGAGCGCGCCGAGCGGGGCGAGTTTCTCGGCTGTCCGCGCGATGACGCGCACTTCCAGCCCGGCGGTTAGCAGGCGCTCCGCAACGCGGCGACCGACGTTGCCGGTCGCGCCAGTAACGACGATGACGTGCTTCATGTCTTTCTTCCTTCTTGTCTATGTTGGGCTCGGTTCCGCCAGATCCATGAAGTGCTGCGGCAGCCGGCGTCATCTTCGTCGCGATGAGCGGACCGGCCGCCGATCGATCCCTACGCTGACTCTGCGAGCGCCGCATTTTGGCGCTCGAGTGCCTTCGCCGCGCCGCCGCGCCAGCTCTCAGCCATGGACGCTGACAGGGGATCGGGGAAAATGTCTTCCTCGTCCGTCTCCAGCCCGTCGAAGATGGCTTGCGCGACGGATTCTGGGGAGCTTTTCGGGATGTCGAGGCCTCGAGTCATATCGGTGTCGACCGGCCCGGTCAGCACCGCATGAACCGTCACGCCCCGCTCGGCCAACAGGGTGCGCAGCGATTGCGTCAGGTTGAACGCGGCCGCCTTCGAGATGGAGTAGGCCGGAATCAGCGGCAGCGGGGCCAGGGCATTCACCGACAGGTTGTTGACGATGGCCCCGCCCGACCGAGTCAGCAGCGGCAAGAAGGCCTGGATCATGGCGTAGGGGCCAAAGAGGTTGACGGCCAGGTGGCGTTCCAGCGCAGACCGGTCGCTCAAGTCGTCGTAGAGCGCCAGGCCGGCGTTGTTGACCAGGACATCGAGACATTCGACCGCGTCGACGGCCGCTTGAATCTGCGCGGTGTCGGTCACGTCCAGGGGCAGCGGCGTGACGCGGCCATCCGGGTGGGTCATGGGCACCCGGGTACCGACGTAGACGCGCTGGGCGCCGCGGCGCAACGCGTCCTCGACCAGCGCCCGCCCGATCCCGCGATTGCCCCCGGTAACCAGAACCGTTTTGTCGATAATTCTCACCATGACGATCTCCTGTTCGATCTGCCCGACGGTGCCGGTGCAGCGTCGGGCGCGGCGACGGCCGCACTACTTCAGATCCGCCGGCCCACCGCGATTCATCGGTGCGCACCGATGAATTTCGCCCGCGGGGTGTCTCTGTACTGAGGTAGGTTTCCGTCCCCGCTGCCCGACGAAGGAGAACGACCGTGCCAGCACAGCAGGAATTCATCGAGCGGGCGGCGCCGTTTCGGGCCGAGCTGATTGCCCACTGCTACCGCATGCTGGGTTCGGTGTATGACGCCGAAGATCTGGTCCAGGAGACCTACCTGCGCGGCTGGCGCGGCTATGAGGCGTTCCAGGAGCGGGCCGCGCTGCGGACGTGGTTGTACCGCATCGCGACGACGGCGTGTCTGCGCGCCCTGGAGAACCGCGCT
>PPEA01000696.1 GCA_002967005.1 Mycobacterium talmoniae | reverse complement strand
GCCCGACGCCGGCCGCGACGTCGTGGTCGGCGAGGCGATGCTGAGCATGCAAGGTGAGGTGCCAAGAACGCGATCGTCGCCGAGGCGGCCCGGGTGCTGCGGCCGGGCGGGCGCTACGCCATCCACGAGCTCGCGCTGACCCCCGACACCATCGCCGACGACATCAAAACCGACATCCGCCGGGCGTTGGCCCAGTCGATCAAGGTCAACGCCCGTCCGTTGACGGTCGCGGAGTGGACGCAGCTGCTCGCCGGCCACGGCCTGGTGGTGGACGAGGTGGAGACCCGGCCGATGGCGCTGTTGGAGCCGCGCCGGCTCATCGCCGACGAGGAGGTGGTCGGGGCGCTGCGGTTCGCCAGGAACCTGCTCACCCACCCCGACGCCCGACGGCGGGTGCTGCGGATGCGCCGCACGTTCCGCCGCCACCGCAAGGAGTTGGCCGCGGTCGGCATCGTCGCGCACAAACCGGCCGCCTGAAAAATCGGTTCGTTCCGCCGGGCCCGGTTTGCTAGGTTGCGTCGATGGCCGACCCGTACCCGCAGGTGTTCTACCGTGATGCTCTGGTGCCCGCCGCGCAGGCGGCGCTGGGGGTGGCCACCTCGGCCGTGCTGTACGGGCTCAGCGTCTACACCGTGTTGCCGGTCCGGGTCGATGGCCGTTGCAGCGCATTCCGGCTGCCGGAACATTACCGCCGACTGGTCGAGTCCTGCACCATCATCGGCATCGACCGGTTCGCCGCGCAGTGGAGCTATGACGCTTCGCGGCGACGGTGCAGCAGCTGGTGACGGCCAACGCCCCGCAGCGCGACGTGTTTGTCCGGGTGACCGTGCACGTCGACGAGTCGATTCCGGGCACCCGGGTGCGCGGCTGCTCGACGGCGGTCAGCGCGTTCGTCTACGACGCGGTGCCGATCGTGCCGCAGGACGGGATGCGGCTGAAGTCCAGCCCGTGGCGGCGCATCCCCGACTACGCGATCCCGTCACGCGCCAAGGTCAACGGCGCCTACGTCAACTCGGTGCTGGCCAAACAGGATGCCATCGACAGCGGCTACGACGACTGCGTCTTCCTGGACGCCGCCGGGCACGTGTGCGAATTGAGCGCGGCGAACATCTTTGTGGTGCGCGGCGAGACGCTGATCACCCCGGACGTGTCCTGCGACATCCTCGACGGCATCACCCGCCGCACCGTGCTGACCCTGGCGGCCGAGGAAGGTATCCCGGTCGCCGAGCGGCGGGTCGATCTCACCGAGCTCTACATCGCCGACGAGGTGTTCGCCACCGGCACCTCCTCCGGTGTCGCCCCGGCGCTGCAGGTCGACGGCCGCACGGTCGGCGACGGTAAACCCGGACCGATCCTGCAGGCGCTGCGCAAGCGGTACGCCGCCGCGCTGCGTGCCGATGACCCGCACGGCTGGGTGACGATCCTCTAGTTGAGTGTGCGCCCAGGGCGCGACGCTAGTTGAGTGTGCGCTCAGGGCGGGATTTAGCCCGGATTCCCGCCCTGGAGGCACAGTCAACGCCGCCAACGCACAGTCAACATCTGGGTTCCCAAGCCGCATCGGGGGCGAGCGGTTGGCCGTATCGTCGGAACCGGCAGAAACCGACGTGAGGAGCCCATCCGATGCCCCGCAGCTATGACGATTTCCCCAGCCTTCGGTTCGAAACCGGCGACCACGGGGTGCTGCACCTGGTCCTCGATGCGCCCGGACTCAACGCGGTGGGACCGCAGATGCACCGCGACCTGGCCGACGTGTGGCCGGCGATCGACCGCGACGACGACGTGCGGGCCGTGCTGGTCCGCGGTGAGGGCAAAGCGTTTTCGGCCGGCGGCAGCTTCGAGCTGATCGACGAGACCATCGGCGACTACGCCGGGCGGATCCGGATCATGCGCGAAGCCCGTGACCTGGTGCTCAACCTGGTCAACTTTTCCAAGCCGGTGGTGTCGGCGATTCGCGGCCCCGCGGTGGGCGCGGGCCTGGTGGTGGCGCTGCTGGCCGACATCTCGGTGGCCGGGCGCGGTGCGCGGATCATCGACGGGCACACCAAACTCGGGGTGGCCGCCGGGGATCACGCGGCGATCTGCTGGCCGCTGCTGGTCGGCATGGCCAAGGCCAAGTACTACCTGCTCACCTGCGAACAGGTGCTCGGCGAGGAGGCCGAGCGGATCGGGCTGGTGTCCAAATGCGTCGACGACGACGCGGTGCTCGACACCGCCACCGGAATCGCCGAGAACCTGGCGCAGGGCGCCCAGCAGGCGATCCGCTGGACCAAACACAGCCTGAACTACTGGTATCGCATGTTCGCGCCGGCGTTCGAAACGTCGCTGGGGTTGGAGTTCATCGGGTTCAGCGGCCCCGACGTGCACGAAGGGTTGGCCGCCAACCGCGAGAAACGGCCACCGCGGTTCGGCTGAGATGGCGCTGTCCCGACGGACCTTCGGCCGGCTCGCCGCCGGCGTGGGCGTGCTGGCGGCAGCGTGTGCCCGTAGACCCACCCAGTCACCACGCCCGGTCCCGGTGTGGGATTCGTGCTCTCGCATGAACAATTCACCACCGCCCAGCTGGTGGAGCAGGCGGTGGCCGCCGAACAGGCAGGGTTTCAACATGTTTGGGCCAGCGACCACGTGCAGCCATGGCAAGACAATGAGGGGCACGCCATGTTCCCGTGGCTGACGCTGGCGCTGGTGGCCCAACGCACCAGCCGCGTCAGCCTCGGGACCGGGGTGACGTGCCCCAGCTACCGCTATCACCCGGCCACCGTGGCGCAGGCGTTCGCGTCGCTGACCCTGTTGGCGCCCGGACGGGTGTTTCTCGGGCTGGGCACCGGCGAGCGGCTCAACGAGCAGGCCGGCACCGGGCAGTGGGGCCGCTACACCGAGCGGCGTGACCGGCTGATCGAGGCCATTCAGCTGATCCGGCAACTGTTCACCGGCCAGCGGATCTCGTTCAGCGGACGCTACTTTCAGACCCAACAGCTCAAGCTCTACGACCGGCCCGACTCCCCGCCGCCGATCTTCGTGGCCGCCAGCGGCCCGAAAAGCACGCAGGTGGCCGGGCAGTACGGCGACGGCTGGATCACCCAGGCCGCCGATGTCACCAAAGCACCGCTGCTGGCCGCCCTGGCCCGGGGCGCGCAGACGTCCGGCCGCGACCCGGCCGCGGTGGATAAACGCGCCGAGATGTTCGCCGTGGTCGGCGATCACGACGAGATCACCCGCGCGGCCGAGTTGTGGCGGTTCACCGCCGGCGCGGTGGATCAACCCAATCCGGTCGAGATCCAGCGGGCCGCGCAGGTCAACCCGCTGGACAAGGTGATCGCCGGCTGGACCACCGGCACCGACCCGGCCCGGCATGTGGCCGCGGTGCAGGCCATACTGGATGCCGGCGCCACCCCGTTTGTGCACTTTCCGCAGCGCGACCCCACCGCCGCCATCGAGTTCTACCGCGACCACGTGCTCGGCCGGCTACGGTGACCGCCGCACCGGCAGGGCGGGCGGTGGTTCAGAACGTCGAGCTGCCCTGCGGGGATAGCACGAATCCGTGCCGCTCCCCCGTCGGGCCGCCTTCGATCTCGCAGGCCGTCATGGCTGCGTCGACTCCGCAGGTCCCGGACTGGGCCCCGGTCCCCTGTTTGGTCACCTTGCTGCCCGACGGAAGTGGCTTGTAGTCGTCCGGGTTGACGGTATAGGTATGCGGTTCGGTGCCCTCGTAACGTTGATAGGTCTCCTGCGCGGCTAGGTCGACGGTGCTGAATCTCGCCGGCGACATGTCGCCGCCCGTAACCAGGTTCTGCGATGTTCCGGGTAGCGAACCCCAGCACGAGACCGACATCCAGCCGCCTCGCACGTTTTTGATCATGCGGCATCGGTAACCGCCCGGGGTGCTGAACTGCACACCGCGGCCGTCCGAACCGTAGGTCGTGTAGGTCTCGAACGGCGCGGGATCCACCTGGACGTAGCTATTCAGATCCGGGAACTGCCCAGGGTCCCCCCACCCGGCGGGTGGCGAGACGACTACCACTGCCGCGAGCATCGCCGCGCCGCCCGCCAACCTTGCCATCCCAGCCATGAAGCGCACCGTACGCCCTCGGAGCGCTTGTCGCGGCGGAGTTGCCGTTATGTGCCGTCCGTCGCGTCGATCTCGTCGAACACCCGCTGGGCGACCCGGAACGCGGTGTTGGCGGCCGGCACCCCGCAGTAGATCGCGGCCTGCAACAACACTTCCTTGATCTCGTCGCGCGACAGGCCGTTGCGCAGCGCGCCCCGCAGATGTAGCGCGAGTTCCTCGGTGTGGCCGCAGGCGATCAGCGCAGTCAGGGTGATCATGGACCGGCTGCGCCGATCCAACCCGGGCCGGCCCCAGATCGCGCCCCAGGCGTATTCGGTGATGAAGGCCTGGAAATCGCCGGTGAAGTCGGTGGCATGCGTCGCCGCGCGGTCGACATGGTCGTCGCCGAGCACCGCACGGCGCACCGCCATGCCGCGGTCATAGGGGCTGTCCGTCATGGGTCCTCCGCTCGCGAGTGTTGCCTGCAGGCTACCGGCGACCGTCACGGCATGACCGCCAGAAAGATGTACGCGGCCAACAACACCAGATGCACCTCGCCCTGCAGCAAGGTGGCCCGACCGGGCACCACGGTCAGCACACTGACCGCTACCGTCAAGACCAGCAGCACCAGGTGGGTCGCGCTCAAGCCGAGCAGTAACGGGCCGCTCAGCCACAGCGACGCCAGCGCGATCGCCGGGATGGTCAACCCGATGCTGGCCATCGCGGATCCGTAGGCCAGGTTGAGGCTGGTCTGGATGCGCCCCCGCCGCGCGGCACGCGCCGCCGCCAGGTCTCCGGCAGCAGCACCAGCGCGGCGATCACCACGCCGACAAACGACGGCGGGAATCCCACCGCCAGCACCGCGTCCTCGATCTGCGGTGATTCCACTTTGGCCAGGCCCACCACCGCGACCAGCGCGGTGAACAGCAGGAGCAGGCTGACCAGCACCGACCGCGTGCTCGGTGGCGCCGCATGCTGTTCATCGTGCGACACGGCGCCTTTCTCGGTGACCGGCAAAAAGATGGTGCGGTGCCGCACGGTTTGGGCGAAGACGAACAGCAGATAGAGCCCGAGCGAGGCGACGGCGGCGAAGGTGAGCTGTGCGGGGGCGAATTCCGGCCCCGGGTGGCTGGTGGTGAAGGTGGGCAGCACCAGGCTCAGCGTGGCCAGCGTGGTGACGGTGGCCAACGCCGCGCCACTGCCGTTGGCGTTGAACAACGGCACCCGGTGGCGCAGTGACCCGAGAAGCAAAGACAGGCCGACGATTCCGTTCGTGGTGATCATGACCGCGGCGAATACCGTGTCGCGGGCGAGGGTCGCCGCCTGCTGGCCGCCGGACACCATCAGGGTGACCACCAAGGCCACCTCGATGATCGTGACGGCGACGGCCAGCACCAGCGACCCGAACGGCTCGCCGACCCGGTGGGCGACCACTTCGGCGTGGTGCACCGCGGCCAGCACGGCGCCGGCCAGCAGGCCCGCGGCCACCACGGCCGTTACCGGCTCGATGTGGTGACCCCAGGTCCAGGCCAGCGCCGTGACCGCCAATAGCGGCACTACCGCGGTCCACGACGGCCGCTGCACCAGCTGCAATGTCACCCGCCCACCGGCCAGCGCGGAAGCATGCTGGGCCGCAACAAGAACCGTGCGTCGGCAAGGCGGCCGCCACCGCGCCCGGCCATCCCGGCCAACGGCATCATCGGCACGCCGGCCGGCGCCACCACCGAACCGACGGTCCCGGCGGCGCTGGG
>PPEA01000695.1 GCA_002967005.1 Mycobacterium talmoniae | reverse complement strand
CGGTGCTCGACGGGCTGCCGGACGCGGTGGATCCGTTGGCGTTATCGCTCAACGAGAATCCGTACCCGCCGCTGCCCGCGGTGCGTTCGGCGCTGATCCGCTCGATCGAGGCGGCCAATCGGTACCCGGAGTTCGTGCCGCACAGGCTGCGTGCGCTGGTCGCCCGCCATGTCGGGGTCGGCGACGAGCAGGTGGTGCTGGGGGCGGGGGCGACCGGGGTGGTGATGCAGGTGCTGCACGGGCTCACCCGGCCCGGGGGATCGGATTGTGCTGAGCTATCCCACCTTCGACGGGTACCCGATCTTCACCCAGTTGGCCCGGCTGGTGTCGGTCCCGGTTCCGCTGGACCGCCGCGGCCACCACGACCTGCCGGCGATCGGCCGACGCCGCGCAACGGGCCCGGGTGGTGGTGCTGTGTCGGCCGCACAACCCGACCGGGGCGGTGGAGCCGATCGTCGAGGTGCAGCGCTTCCTGCGGCGGGTGCCCGACGACACCGTCGTGCTGCTCGACGAGGCCTACATCGAGTTCGTCGCCGCCCAACACCGCATCCCCGGCCCGGCGCTGGTGCGGCGGTTCCCGAATGTGGTTGTGGTCCGGACCTTCTCCAAAGCCTACGGGCTGGCCGGGCTGCGCATCGGGTACGGCTTCGGCTCGTCCGAGCTGGCCCGGGCGCTGTGGACGATGCAGCTGCCGTTCGGCATGCCGGTCACCGCCGCGGTGGCGGTGGCCGCCTCCTATGACGCCGAAGACCAGTTGCGGCAACGGGTTCTGCGCATCACCGGGGAACGCGACTACCTGTGCCGACGGCTGCGGGCCCTGGGTGTCTACGCCACCGACGGGCACGCCAACTTCGTCTACCTGCCGCCGGCCGGGACGCCGTGGCGGGAGGTGCTCGAGGGCGCCGGGGTCCGGGCCCGCTACTACGCCACCGGCGGGGTGCGGATCACGGTCGGCAACCGGGCCTCGAGTCGGGCGGTGCTGGCCGCGGTGGGAAAATCGGCGGTCCGATAGCACCGGAAGTGATCGCCAAGTGCGGTAAGAAAGGGCGTGGCCTCTTCCGACGACCGGGACCCGATCGCCGCGGCGCGGGCCAACTGGGAACGCGCCGGCTGGGGCGAGGTCGCCGACGGCATGGTCGCGGTGACCTCGGTGATGCGGGCCCACCAGATCCTGCTGGCCCGGGTGGAGGCCGCGCTGCGGCCCTACGACCTGAGCTTCTCCCGCTTCGAGCTGCTGCGGCTGCTGGCGTTCAGCCGCACCGGCGCGCTGCCGATCACCAAGCCTCCGACCGGCTGCAGGTGCACGTCACCAGCGTCACCCACGCGATCCGCCGGTTGGAGGCCCACGGTTTGGTGCAGCGGCTGCCGCACCCCACCGACGGGCGCACCACGCTGGTGCAGATCACCGAGCTGGGCCGCTCCACCGTCGAGGACGCCACCGTCACCCTCAACGAGCAGGTGTTCGCCGACATCGGGATGTCGCCGGCCGAGTCGCGGGCGTTGGCGTCGTCGATCGACACCCTGCGCCAGCACGCCGGCGACTTCTGATTTCCCGCGCGAGCGTGCGTGTCCCCGGTCGACACGCCGGGCAAATCACCGGATCTGCGCACGCTCGCGCAGCGACGGTCACCCCGCGGCGTCGAGTGTGCACGGACGGCGTCGAGTGTGCACGCAGGGCGGAAGTTTCGCGATTTTCTCGCCCACGATTCACGGTCGAAGCCCAGGATTCACACTCGATGTGCGCGGGGCGGTCCCAAGACGATCGGCGGCTCAGCACGTCCGGACGGAAACCCAGGAAGCGTCCCACCAAACCGATATGTTGACGTATCGGATACCCAGATGTAGCTTATGCCGCGGCGTGTGATGTGCGCCACATCCGGATGCGGCGCCTGGGAGGTGGTGATGGCTGACGGTGGTGGGCAACGGCGGTATCGGCCTGCCGGCGCCGACGTCAATGCTGAACTCGGCGTTCCGCTTCGATGCGGGACAGCGGCGATGAGCCAGGTGTTACGCAGCGTCATCACCACGAGCATCGCCATGGCCGGCGCCGGCCTGATCGCCGTCGCGCCGGTGCCGCCGTCTGGGCTTAGTGGGCAGACCCGCGGGGTGTTGCTCACCGGCCTAGACGCCGACACGGCGGACACACCGCTCGGCGACGGCGCCGCGTTGATGGTCGGCGCCAGTGGCATCCCGACACCCAGTCAAGGCTGGATGAACGCCTACGACGCGCTGTACCTGCAGCCCCGCGGTTTCACCGGCACCCTGCAGGCGGTCACCACGCCGGAGTCGCTGTACCCGTTCACCTTCCCGTTCAGTGAGACCTACGACCGGTCGGTGTCGCAGGGGGTGCAGAACGTCGTGGACGCGGTCGACAGCCGAATCGCCGCCGGCGGCGTGGATCCCGCCAACCCCATCGTGATCACCGGCTGGTCGCAGGGTTCCACGGTGGCCTCGGGGGCGATGTCGGCGCTGGCGGCTCAGGGGGTGCCCAGCGACGACGTGCACTTCGTCATCCTCGGTGATCCCAATACGCCGAACGGGGGGTTGTTGGAACGCTTCGACGTCCCGAACGGAACCGATCCGGTCACGGTGCCGAGCCTGGGCCTCACGTTCGGTCACCCGACACCGTCCGATCTTTACCCGGCCGACGTCTACAACATGGAGTACGACGGCGTCGCCGACTTCCCGCGGTACCCGATCAATTTCTTGTCCGACCTCAACGCGTACTTCGGCATGGCTTTCAACCACATCGCCTACGAGGGCCTCACCCCCGAGCAGATCCACGACGCCGTGCAGCTGCCGGTATCGGCGGGCTCCCTGACCGATTACTACATCATCCCGTCCGCGAGCCTGCCGCTGCTGGACCCGCTGCGACTGGTCCCGGTCGTGGGCAATCCGCTGGCCGACCTGCTGCAACCGGACCTGAGGGTGCTGGTGAACCTGGGCTACGGCAGCATCACCAACGGGTGGTCGCCGGGGGACGCCGACGTGGCCACCGCGATGGGCTTCCTGCCGCCCCAGAGTGTGCTGGATCAGGTGCCGCAGGCGCTGCTGAACGGCCTGCACCAAGGCGTTCAGGACGCGCTGAAGGATGTACTGAATCCGGCCAACTACCAGCTGGTTTCGCCCGAGACGATGACGGATGTGCTGGGGCCGATTCTGGGTACGCTCGAAAAGGCCGGGGATCTCAACGACCCGAGCGATTTCTTCCACTTCCTCACCGCCGAACTCAGCGGCATCGAGAACTGGTTCATCCAGGGGTTCAGCGAGGTGTCGTTGACCCACACCGGCATCCCGCCGATCGATATGGCCAGCGCACTATTCACCACCATTCCCAACATGATCGGAGAACTCTTCGAGAACGAGCTGGCCGCGGGCAACCCAGTGGCCGCGGTCGGCGAGCCCGTCGCGCTACTGGCGGGACTGGTCCCCGAAATGCTGGTCGGATCGATCTTCTAACGCTCGCGCGCGACCGTCACGGCACGGTGATGTCGTCGCGGTGCGCCGCCAACCAGTCGCGGAACGACTGCAACTCGGGATTCAACTCCCGCACCCGGGCCAGATCGCGGTCGGCGGTGAACCGTGCGGCGTTCTGCGCGTAGTACTGGAACATGTTGCCCATCTCCACCGCACCGGGAAAGCCCAACGCCCGGTACTCGTCCCAACCGAGCGGCCGGTAGCCGACCGGTTCGCCGAGCGCCGCGGTCAACGCCGCCGCGTACTGGTCACCGGTGAGATGGTCGCCGGCGATGCTGACCGTGGTACCGATGAGCTCCGGGCCGCGTTTGAAGACCCCGAACGCGGTCTTGCCGATGTCCTCCACCGCGATCCCCGACAACGGTTGGTCGGCCAGCGGCAGCGTCAGCGCCGGGGCGCCGTCCGCGTCGCGCGCCAAGCCCATCCCGCCGGCGACGTTGTCGAAGTAGAACGTGGTGCGCAGCAACGTCGTCGGGACGCCGTAGCGCACGAACAACGCGTCGGCCTCGGCCTTGGCGACGGCCTCGACGATCGCCGGATCGGTTTCGGTGGAGAACCAGTCGGCGACCTCCTCGGAGTCGTCCTCCGGTCGGGGCAGGTCGTTCTCCACCGGCGACGGCTGGTAGCGGAACACCCCGTCCTCCCCGGGTGCGCCGAGCAGCTTGGTGAAACCCTGCAGTGCCGAGCCGAAGTCGCTGGGCACCACCCACACCTTGCTGGCCTCGCCCTTGGCGATCTCCGGCAGCACCTGCAGGTACTGGTAGGCCAGCAGTTCCGGGGTGGGCCGGCCGGATTTGATCGCGGCGAACGTCTTCTCGATGGCCTTGGCCTGGCCTTGCGCCTGCAGGTAGGCGGCGGCCCGCTCCCCCTGGGCGCGCAACATCCGGGACTGCCGGTCGGCCTCGGCGGCCAGGATCGCGGCCTGCTTGGCGCCCTCGGCGGCCAGGATCTCCGCCTGCTTCTGGCCCTCGGCCTGTTTGATCGCCGACTCCCGGGCGCTTCGGCGGTCAGGATCATCGCCCGCTTCTCCCGGTCGGCCTTCATCTGCTTTTCCATCGACGCCTGAATCGACGGCGGCGGGTCGATGCTGCGCAGTTCCACCCGCGCCACCCGCAGCCCCCAGCGGCCGGTCGCCTCGTCCAGCACGCCGCGCAGCTGGCTGTTGATCACCTCGCGCGAGGTCAGCGTCTGCTCCAGCGTCATCCCGCCGACCACGTTGCGCAGCGTGGTGGTCGCCAGCTGCTCGACGCCGACGATGTAGTTGCTGATCGCGTACACCGCCGCCTGCGGGTTGGTGACCTGGAAATACACCACGGTGTCGATCGAGAGCGTCAGGTTGTCCTCGGTGATCACCGGCTGCGGCGGGAAGGACACCACCCGCTCGCGCAGATCCACCCGGGCGCGCACCCGGTCGATGAACGGCACCAGCAGCGTCAGCTGCCCGCTGACCGTGCGGCTGTAGCGGCCCAGCCGTTCGATCACCGCGGCCTCGGCCTGCGGAATCAGGGCGATCGACTTGGCCACCACGACGGCCGCGAACACCACCAAGACGACCAGCAACACCAGACCGGCAGCGGCGCCATCCATGGGAACTCCTTCTCCTTGACGTTCTCTAGACGTTCTTCCAGACCACCGCGGTGGCGCCGTCGATGTGCATGACCGTCACCTTGTCCCCGGGCTCGTAGACGTCGCCGTCGTTGAGGGGCCGCGCCGTCCACACATCGCCGTCGACCTTGACCTGGCCCTGGTGGCTGGCGACCCGGTCGAGCACCAGCGCGCTCTTGCCTTCCAGCGCCTGGATACCGGTCGTCGTATCCGGCGCGGGGGTGAGCCGCCGCCGCAGCCCGGGCCGCACCAGCACCAGTAGCAGCACCGACACCACCAGGAATACCGCGCCGTCGGCCCAGACCTGCCAGTCCAGCAGCGCGCTGGTTCCGGCGGCGGCCAGCGCGCCCCCACCGAGCATCAGCAAAAACATGTCACCGGTCAGTACTTCGGCACCAGCCAGACCCAACGCGACGATCAGCCAGATCAGGGCGGCAGGCATAACGCCAGCCTATCGCGTCGACGGGTCTGGCACGGGCGGCAATATTAGACTCGTCGTCATGTGGTGCCCAAGCGCAACCCTGTCGGTGTGGGCCAATGCCTGGCTGGCCGGACAGGCCGCGCCCGACGATGTTCTGGACGCGCTAACACTTTGGGCGCCAAGACAATCGGTGACTGCCTACGACGCCGTCGCGGCCGGCAACACCGGCCTGCCGTGGCCGGATGTGCACGAGGCGGGGGTGATGTCGCTGCTGCAGACGGTGCGCGCGGCCGCC
>PPEA01000694.1 GCA_002967005.1 Mycobacterium talmoniae | reverse complement strand
GGCGCCCACCACGCCACCACCTGGGACTGCGCCCGGGTCAGCGCCACGTAGGTGAGCCGAATGTCGTTGCGGGCGGCCTCGGCTCGGCTGAACCGCCGGATATCGGGGGCGTCCGGGCCGCCGATGTGCAGGCAGCGGACGCCGGCGTCGTCGTGATACAGCGGGATGTCGTCGTCGAACACGTGCCGGTTGAACGCGAACGGCAGGTAGACGATCGGAAACTGTAATCCCTTGGCGCCCCACACCGTCACGGATTTGCACGGCGGCGGCGTCGCTGTCCAGCCGCCGGTTGCGTTGCCGGGCGCCGCTGCGCGCGGCGCGCTGCCGCTGCCGGCGTCGAGCACCGCGATCGGCGCCGACGGTTCCGGGTCGGCGGCCAACGGTTGCAGCGGCTGCGGGTGCGGGCCGGTGTCGAAGATCGGCGCGGGATGCGGCTGGGTCGCCGGCAGCGCGGCACCGACATCGTCGTCGTCGTCAGCCACCGCGCACCACCTCGATCGCGGCCAAGGCGCCGAACCACCCGGGGCTCAGCGCCAGGACGAACGCGCCCAACGCGGTCACCCAGCGTCGCCCGGAGACCAACACCAGCAGCAGCCCCAGCGCGGTGGGTATCCCGACCACCAGGCCGATCACCACATCGGGGCGCACCGGGCGCTGCACCAGCACGGTGACCGCGATGCCGGCCAGCATGCCCACCGCGGCGCCGAGCAGCATGGCGCTGGTCAGCAGCCAAGCACGCGGGATCGGGATCACGCATTCGACGATAACGCCGCGACCGGCTCCTACCGTGGCAGCGGCCCGGCGCGGCGCGCGGTCGGTGCCGCACAAACTTCGGCGCCGACGGCGTCGACCACCGGGCTGCGCGTCGGGGGACGTTGCCCGTCGGCGTAGCCGGCACCGGTGATCACCGGTTCGGCCCGCAGCGCGGTGTTCTCGGTGTCGGTGAAGGCCCGGCCGCGGGATAGGAACCGCATCCCTTCGGGCGCCTCCAGGCTGAAGCCGCCGCCGCGGCCGGGCACCACATCGATGACGAGCTGGGTGTGCTGCCACGCGGCGAACTGCGGCCCGGAAATCCACACCGGCACCCCGTCGCCGATGTCGAGTATTCCCAGCAAGACGTCGCGGTCGCCGACGATGAAGTCGCCGTCCGGGTAGCACATCGGCGAGGACCCGTCGCAGCAGCCGCCGGACTGGTGAAACATCACCGGGCCGTGCTCATCGATCAGCCGGGCCAGCAGGTCGGCGGCGGCCGCGGTGATGAGCACCCGCTGCACCATCAGAACAGTCCGAGCGCCTTGTCCGAATACGACACCAGCAGGTTCTTGGTCTGCTGGTAGTGATCCAGCATCACCTTGTGGTTTTCCCGGCCGATCCCGGACTGCTTGTAGCCGCCGAACGCGGCGTGCGCGGGGTAGACGTGGTAGCAGTTGACCCACACCCGGCCGGCTTGGATGTCGCGGCCGGCCCGGTAGCCGGTGTTGGCGTCGCGGCTCCACACCCCGGCCGCCAACCCGTAGAGGGTGTCGTTGGCGATCGCGATCGCGTCGTCGTAGTCGCGGAACGAGGTGACCGCCACCACCGGGCCGAAGATCTCCTCCTGGAAGATCCGCATCGCGTTGTTGCCGGTGAAGATCGTCGGCTGCATGTAGTAGCCGCCGGACAGGTCCCCGCCCAGCTCGGCGCGCTCACCGCCGGTGAGGATCTTGGCGCCCTCCTCCTTGCCGATCTCGATGTAGGACAGCACCTTCTCCAGCTGGTCGTTGGAGGCCTGGCTGCCGATCATGGTCTCGGTGTCCAGCGGATCCCCTTGGCGGATGGCCTTGGTGCGGATGGCCGCCAGCTCCAGGAACTCGTCGTAGATGTCGGCCTGGATCAGCGACCGCGACGGGCAGGTGCACACCTCGCCCTGGTTCAGGGCGAACCCGACGAAGCCTTCCAGCGCCTTGTCGGAGAAGTCGTCGGCGGTGGCCAACACATCGGAGAAGAAGATGTTGGGGCTCTTGCCGCCCAGTTCCAGGGTGACCGGGATGATGTTCTGGCTGGCGTACTGCATGATCAGCCGCCCGGTGGTGGTCTCGCCGGTGAACGCGATCTTGGCGATCCGGTTGGACGACGCCAGCGCCTTACCGGCCTCGGCGCCGAAGCCGTTGACCACGTTGACGACCCCGGCCGGCAGCAGGTCCCCGATCAGGCTCATCAGGTACAGAATCGACGCCGGGGTCTGCTCGGCCGGTTTGAGCACCACCGCGTTGCCGGCGGCCAGCGCGGGCGCCAGCTTCCAGGCGGCCATCAGGATCGGGAAGTTCCACGGAATGATCTGGCCGACCACGCCCAGCGGCTCGTGGAAGTGGTAGGCGACGGTGTCGTCGTCGAGTTGGCCCAGCGTCCCCTCCTGGGCGCGGATCGCGGCGGCGAAGTAGCGGAAATGGTCGGCGGCCAACGGGATGTCGGCGGCCAGCGCCTCCCGGATCGGTTTGCCGTTCTCCCACGACTCGGCCACCGCCAGCGCCTCCCGGTGGGCGTCGATCCGGTCGGCGATCTTGTTCAGGACCTGCGCCCGCTCGGCCGCGGCGGTCTTGCCCCAGGCCGGGGCGGCGGCGTGCGCGGCGTCCAGCGCGCGCTCGATGTCGGCGGCGTCCGAGCGGGCCACCTCGCAGAACACCTGACCGGTCACCGGCGTGGGGTTCTCGAAGTAGCGGCCCTGCGCCGGCGCCACCCACTGACCCCCGATGAAGTTGTCGTACCGCGATTCATACGACATCAGGGCCTCCGCGGACCCCGGGCGTGCATAGACAGTCATGCGCCACTCCTCCTCATCGCTTCCGCTCCGCATCGTCGCGGGCGGACACCGGATTCAATCCCGTTTACACGGTGTTATCCACCTCACAGTACCGCTGTGGCCACAATGGCCTCTATGGCTGGTGACGCGCTCGACGACCCGTACCTGTGGCTGGAGGACATCACCGGCGCCGACGCGCTGGACTGGGTGCGCGCCCGCAACGCCCCGACCATCGACGAGTTCGGCGGCGACGATTTCGAGGCGATGCGCGCCGCCGCGCTGGAGGTGCTCGACACCGACGCCCGGATCCCCTACGTGCGCCGCCGCGGTGAGTACCTGTACAACTTTTGGCGCGACGCTGCCAACCCGCGCGGGTTGTGGCGGCGCACCACATTGGACAGCTACCGCAGCGAGAATCCGGACTGGGACGTGCTCATCGACGTCGACGAGCTGGGTCGCGCCGACGACCAGAATTGGGTGTGGGCGGGCGCGGCGGTCATCGAACCCGACTACACCCGGGCGCTGGTCAGCCTGTCCCCCGGCGGCTCGGACGCGGCGATCGTGCGCGAATTCGACATGATCACCCGCGAATTCGTCGCCGACGGCTTCGAGCTGCCGGAGGCCAAAACCCAGATCGGTTGGGCCGATGAGGATACCGTGCTGGTGGGCACCGACTTCGGCGAAGGTTCACTGACCGAATCCGGCTACCCGCGGGTGGTCAAGCGGTGGCGGCGCGGCCAGCCGCTGGCCGAGGCCGAGACCGTCTTCGAGGGGTCGACCAGCGACGTGATGGTGGCCGCCGGGGTCGACCGCACCCCGGGTTTCGAGCGGACGGTGGTGCGCCGGGCGATCGACTTCTTCAACGACCAGGTCTACGAGCTGCGCGACGGTGAGCTGATCCGCATCGACGCCCCCACCGACGCGACGGTGTCGGTGCACCGCCAGTGGCTGTTGATCGAGCTGCGCACCGACTGGTTCACCGGGGCGGCCTCGTTCACGGCGGGTTCGTTGCTGGCCGCCGACTATGACGATTTCCTGGCCGGCACAGCGGAATTGCGGGTGGTGTTCGAGCCGGACGAGCGCACCAGCCTGCACCACTACGCCTGGACGCGGGACCGGCTGATGCTGGTCACCCTGTCCGACGTCACCAGCCGGGTCGAGGTCGTCACCCCGGGCACCTGGCGGCGCGACCCGGTGCCCGAGGTGCCGGCCAACACCAACGCGGTGATCGTGGCCGCCGACGACCTCGGCGACGAAATCATGCTGGACTACAGCGGATTCGACGCGCCGTCGCGGCTGCTGCACGGTCCGGCCGGCGGCCAGCTGCGCGAGATCAAGTCCGCCCCGGCGTTCTTCGATGCCGAAAACATCGAGGTGGCCCAGTATTTCGCGAAATCCCTGGACGGCACCGCGATCCCCTACTTCGTGGTGCGGCCCCGCGGAGCCGAGCCGGGACCGACTCTGCTGGGCGGGTACGGCGGCTTCGAGGTCGCCCGCACCCCCGGATACGACGGGATTTTGGGCCGGTTGTGGCTGGCGCGCGGCGGCACCTACGTGCTGGCCAATATCCGCGGCGGCGGTGAATACGGCCCGCGCTGGCACACCCAGGCGATGCGGGAGGGCCGCCATCTGGTGGCCGAGGACTTCGCCGCGGTGGCAGCCGATGTGGTCAACCGCGGCATCACCAACGCGGCCCAGCTCGGCGCGCAGGGCGGCAGCAACGGCGGGCTGTTGATGGGCATCATGCTCACCCAATATCCGCAGTTGTTCGGCGCGTTGGTGTGCAGCGTGCCGCTGCTGGACATGCGCCGCTACCATCTGCTGCTGGCCGGCGCTTCCTGGGTCGCCGAGTACGGTGACCCGGACAACCCCGACGATTGGGCGTTCATCAGCGAATATTCGCCGTACCACAACATCTCGACCGACCGCGAGTACCCGCCGGTGCTGATCACCACCTCCACCCGCGACGACCGCGTGCACCCCGGGCATGCCCGCAAGATGACCGCCGCACTCGAGGCCGCCGGGCATCCGGTGTGGTACTACGAGAACATCGAGGGCGGGCATGCCGGCGCCGCCGATAACGCCCAGGTCGCGTTTAAGTCTGCGTTGAGTTTCAACTTCCTGTGGCGGACGCTGAATCGCTGAATTGGTGTATTTGTTGGTGTCCGGGTGGCCTTACGCTGGCTGGGTAGCTCGCATACGCGCCAGCGTGTCGAACTGAATGCACGCCCCAACCGTGTCAGCATTAAAGGACGCCAGGGAGGTCGAGATGAGCATGGTGGTGGTGGCCTGCCTTACGGTGGGCGGCCTGCTCGGCGGCGTTGGCCTGTTCGAATTGCAGGCGCGGCTGGAGCGGTGGGATCAACAGCGGCACATCAACGATTGACGTCGCCGCGCGGTGAGATTGCGTTCAGGGCTGCGATCTTCGCCCGGAGCACAGCCCTAGCCGCAATCTCAACGACGGACGCGCGCCAGCCCGCCCAGCATCGCGACGAACACCCCGAATAACACCACTGCGCCGCCGGCGGCCAGGGTCAGGTTGAGCCAGTGATGCAAGCTGGCCTCGGCGTAGTCGACCATGACGTCGGCGATTTCGCGGATGTCGCCGGCGGTGGCGTTGAGCGAGTCGTTGAGGCGGCGGCGGCCGACCTCGATACCCGCGTAGCCCGCCGCACCCACCAGCAGCGCCGCCACTCCCCAGGCTGGCCAGCGCCATGCCGCGGCGACGCGCCGCCGCCAGCGTCAGCATCGCGCCCACCCCGGCCAGCACCGCCGCACCGACCCACAGCCACGGCCCCCAGGTCGCCAGCGGCCGCAGCCGCCCGGGCCGCAACCCGGCGGGCGGGGTGACGGTCACCGGGACCGTCACCGCCGTCGGCACCTGGACGTGGTGGTCCTCCAGCAGCTGGGCAAACGCGGGGTCGTTGAGCATCGGGGCCAGGTCGACGACCCAGCGGTCCTGCCCGGCCGGCGCGGCGGCGCCGATGAACATCCAGTCGTGCGCAATCCGATTGGCCTGCGCGAACTGCGGGCCGAACGCCGGGCCGGCGGTGTAGCCGGCGGCGACG
>PPEA01000693.1 GCA_002967005.1 Mycobacterium talmoniae | reverse complement strand
GGGCGCGGCGGGTGGTCCAGCGGCGCCGACAACAGCCGATGCGCGGCAAACCCCCACGGCAGCCACAGCGCACCGAGGCCCCGCGGCGAGCACCGCCAGCAACGGTCCCGTAGTCGGCCACAGCCAGTACTGCGTGGTCAGGATAATCCGCCCAGACCCCACCAGGCCCGTACACCGCCTTCACGCGCGCTCGGCGCGGCCCGCACCACCAGCAGCAGTGGGGGCTACGCCGGCCCAGGCCAGCCACCACCAGGGACGGCGCGGGAAATGCGAGCGCTGGCAGCGCGCCGACAAGCAACGCCGCCGTCCGCCCCGGCGCACGCCCGGCCCATCGGGTGCACGTGCGCACCAGTTCAGCATCCCCGCGAGCCATCTAACCCTTCCTAGGGACGCCTGGCAGGCGTGAAAATGGGGTCGGGTCGCCCGCCGACGCCGGTCACTCTTTGGGACTTTTGAACCCGTCCGCGAGCCTGGGCGCTGGGGCCCGACCTGGAAGGGTCATGCATTGTTGCTTCGAGCACGCCGGTCAGAATTTCGGTTTCCCTTGACCGAGGCCCCCGGGCGATCCACCTGATGAACAGGATGGAGTCGATTGGAGGGCAGCAGAAGTGACAACCAAGCGCAAGCACAAGCAGACCCGGGCGCCGACGCCGGTAGAGATTCCCGACGACGAACACGAGTTGGTGATCGAGCGGGCCGCCGCGATTGATGTGGCCAAGGCCAGCGGCAAGGTGTGTGTGCGGCTGCCGGGCAAGTCCGGGCGCCGGTTCAGCCGGGTCTGGGACGTTTCGGCGACCACCGGCGCGGTCGCTGACCTCGCCGGTCAGTTGGTCGAACTGCAGGTGGGCCGGGTCAGCGTCGAGTCGACCTCGGATTACTGGCGGATCTTCTACTACCTGCTAGAAGCCGCCGGGCTACGAGTGGATTTGGTCAACGCCCGTGATGTCAAGAACGTGCCGGGCCGACCCAAAACCGACCGGCTTGATGCGGTGTGGCTGGCCAAGCTCACCGAGAAGGGACTGCTGCGGCCCTCGTTCGTGCCGCCGGCACCGATCCGGGAGTTACGCGATTACACCCGCCTGCGTGAGGAGCTGACCCGGGAACGCTCCCGCTACTGGCAGCGGCTGGAAAAGCTGCTCGAGGGCGCGTTGATCAAGGTGTCGTCGGTGGCCTCCACCCTCGACACGCTCTCCACGCGCGACATGCTCGAAGCCCTCATCGCCGGTGAGCGTGACCCGCGCAGGTTGGCCGATCTGGCCCGCGGCTGCATGAAGGCCAAACGCTCAGCACTCGTTGCCGCCTTAGACGGCCGCTTCGACGCTCACCACGCCGAGCTGGCCCGGTTGCTGCTAGACCAAATCGATGGCCTCACGGCCCGCATCGGGCAACTCACCTGCCGCATCGAGGCGCTGATCGCTGCCATGGACCAACCCAATATCGACGGTGGCGAGCACAACATGGACACACCGAACCCACCGCCGCGCACTGGCGTCGGCGACCTAACGCAGCCAGCACCGGGTGTCGAAGTCAGCGACGCTACGCACTTAAGCATCATCGAGCGGCTCGATGAAATCACCGGCATCGGCCCTAGCGCAGCCCAGTCCATCGTCGCCGAGATCGGCACCGACATGTCGATCTTCCCGACCCCTGCACATCTGGTGTCGTAGGCCAAGTTATGCCCGCGCACCATCCAGTCCGGTCCGACCACCCGCGGCGGCAAGACCGGCACCGGCAACCCCTACCTCAAAGGTGCCCTCGGTGACGCCGCCGCCGTGGCCGCTCGAACCGACACCTTCCTCGGCGAACGCTACCGGCGCATCGTCAAACGCCGCGGCAAACTCAAAGCCCTCGTCGCGGTCGCCCGCTCCATCCTGGTCATCGTTTGGCAACTGCTCGCCCACCCAAACGCCCGCTTCCACGACCTCGGAGCCGACTACTACACCAACCGCGTCATCACCGAACGAAAACTCCGCAACCACATCGCCCAACTCGCCGCACTCGGCTACCGAGTCACCCTCGAACCCGCGGCCTGAACCCCACAACCTCAACAAACACACCCGGCTCCGCCGGGTAGCCTTCGGCCTGCCCACTCACCTTGAGGTATTTTCCGGTCAGCGTGCGCAGAATCGGTGTTTCACGCGGCGTGTCGACCGGGGACGCGCACGCTCGCGCAGGAGGGGGCTACCCACCAAAAATGGGTGGGAGCGCCAGCACCATGATCAGGCCCCACACCAGGTGGGTCAGGATGGGCGCCAGCACTCCCCCGGTAGCCCGACGTTCGATGGCGCAGACCGCGCCGAGGATCAGCGCGGCGAACCCCAGCATCGGGTTGCCGCTCGCCAAAGTGACGGCGACGTAGAGCAGCGTGGAGACCGCGGCCGGGTGATACCGCCCGATCGCGGTGTACAGCGCACCGCGGAAGAACATCTCCTCGGCAATGGCATTGGCCAAGGTAATCAACACGATCCAGGTCAACGTGCCGCGGTCGGCGAACACCAGCACCCGTTGCACCGGCTCCGCCACGGCCGGAATCTGCCGAGCCACCATGGCGCCCACCACGAAAACCGTGCCCAGCACCAACCCGATTCCGGTGCCGGTGAACACCGGTCGCTCGTTGCGACCGCGGAACCGGACGCAGCCCAGATGCAGCGGACCGGACACCAGCGCGCCGGCGAACCAGACGGCCGCAAGGGCCAACGTCAGCCAGTAGAACGCCGAGTCACCGGGCCGCCGGGTCAGCGAATAGCCCAACACGATCGCCCCGATCACCAGCACCACGGCGACCACGACCCGGCGGCGCAATACCGCTTTGGGCGGTTCGTGATGCGGCACAGCGACGTTGGTGATGATCTCGATGAACTCGTGAACCAGGCCGGGATGGGCCGGGGTGGACTGGGTCATGCTGGGCGTCCCGTCGGTCTCAGGTCAATCGGGGCGGCCGGATGGTTCCCAGCCGCGGCGCACGCAGTTCAAGGTAGCGGTCCAGGCGGGCGCCGGTGACCAAAATGGGCAGCGTTCCCGGTCAGCTGGTCGAATCCCGATGCAGGTCGATCAGGCGCCGGTACACCGCGGCGTTGTGCCGATTGTGGCGCACCTCGGCCTCGCTGAGCTCGCGACGCACCCGACCCGGCACCCCGGTCACCAACGAACGCGGCGGGATCACCATGCCCTGCGGAATCAGCGCACTGGCCGCCACCAGCGAGCCGGCACCGACCACCGCGCCGTTGAGGATCACCGCGCCCATGCCGATCAGCGAGTCGTCCTCGACGGTGCAGCCGTGCAGGACGGCGTTGTGCCCGACGCTGACCCCGGAGCCGATCCGGGCGGGGAATTCCTTGTCCACGTGGATGGTCACCCCGTCTTGGATGTTGGTGCCGAAGCCCACCTCGATCGGTTCGGCCTCGGCGCGCAGCGTGGCCGAATACCAGACGCTGGCCCGGGCGGCCAGGCTGACCCGTCCGATCACGCTGGCGTTGGGCGCCACCCAGGATTCGGTGTGCAGTTGGGGGCGATGACCGCGGATAGCGACGATGAGCGGCTCCGGCATGGCCGCCATCGTAAAGGCCCGTCAATCCTCCGCTGCAGCGGTCGGCAGGAACAGGGTGAACGTGGTCGGGGTGCGGCTGGACAGCCGCAACCGCCCGCCCTCGGCTTCAGCGAGGTCGCGGGCCAGCGCTAACCCGAGGCCGTGACCGCCGGCACTGCGGCGGTACAGCAGGTCGATTTGGTCCTGGTCGAGGCCGGTGCCCTCGTCGGCGACGTCGATCGCCGTGACGGCACTCGCGTCGCGGGCGTGAACCGTGACGGCACCGACCCCGTGTTGGACGGCGTTATCGATCAGCACCGCAAGAATCTGGCGGACGGCGGCGGTGGAGGCCAGCGGCGGCGGCAGGCCGGCGTCGGCGCTGACCCGCAGTTCCCGCCCGGCGTCGGCGAGCCGGCGCCCCCAGGCGTCGGCAATCTCGTCCAGCAACGCCTGCAGCTCCACCCGTTCGGTGCTGCGAGTGGTGTTGCGGGCCAGCGCAATCAGGTCCTCGATGGTGTCGCTGAGGCGTTCGGTGGTGGCGACGGCGTCGATGATGGCTTGCCGGTGGTCGGCGTGCGGGGAGTCCAGCGCCGCCTCCAGTCCCAGGCGCAGCCCGGTCAGCGGGGTGCGCAGTTGGTGGGAGGCGTTGGCGGTGATGGCGCGTTCGCGCTCCACCAGGTCGTCGAGGCGTTCGGCGGTCTGGTTCAGGGAAATTCCGGCGGCGTCGATCTCCGCGATCCCGCTGGGGCTGCGCGCGCACACTGAAGTCGCCGTCGCCGAGGGTGCGGGCGGTGGCGGCCAGGTGTTCGAGCGGGCGGGCCAGCCGCCGCGCCTGCCAGCGGGCGAGTTGCCAGGTCACGGCGAGAACGACGGCTTCCAGCAGCAGCATGAGCGCCCAGGTGCGCAGAATCCGCACATACAGGGCGCTGGTGGACGCGGCGGAGCGGACCACAAACACGACGCGCGGACCGTCGGTGATGGGGACGGCGGCGGTCATCTGCCCGTTGGCGGCGAGCCGGTGAACCCGTTTATCCCGCAGGGTCCGGTTGACCACGGAATCGGCGGCCGGCGGACCCTCCCCGACGACGAGTCGCCCGTCGGGGGTGTAGATCGCCACCCCGGTGCCCGGCTCCAGGTCGGGCACCTGGTCGACCAGCCGACCGTGGATCATGTCGGCGGCGAGGTCGATGGCCGTCTTGTTGGCGGCCCGTTCGACTTTGTTGCCGGCCGACACGCGGTAGTAGCGCGCCGCGGACAGCGCCAGCGGCACACCGAACAGGCTGGTCGCCAGCGTCGCCGCGAGCATCGCGAGAACGACGATGCGTCTACGCATGCGGGGCTCCCGTCGGCTCGCGGCCCGGGGAATCCAACCGGTAGCCGTAGCCGCGCAACGTGGTGATCTGCGGCGCGGCAGCGGGATCCGCGCCGTGTACCTTGGCGGCAGCGGCGAGTTTTCTGCGCAGGATCCCGATGTGGACATCCAGGGTTTTCGTTGAGCCGTACCAGTTTTCATCCCAGACGTCGGCGATCAGCGCCTCCCGCGACAACGCCGTGTCGACCTCGGCCGCCAGCCGGGCGAGCAAGTCGAATTCCCGGGGCCGCAACTCGATGACGTGGTTGCCGTAGCTGCCGGTGCGCGCGGCGGGATCGACCACCAGGTCGCCGACGACGTAGGCCTCGGCGGGAGTGGTCGGGACGGGTCCGCGGCGCAGGTGCGCGCGGATGCGGGCCAGCAGTTCGGCATAGCGGAACGGTTTGGTGAGGTAGTCGTCGGCGCCGGCATCCAGACCGACCACGACATCGATCTCGGCGTCGCGCGCGGTGAGGATCACCAGCACACAACCCGGCTGAGTGGAGCGCAGCTGCCGGCACACCTCGACCCCGTCCAGATCCGGCAGTCCCAGGTCAAGCAGCACCAGGTCGAACTGCTGCACTGCCGCTTCCCGCAGCGCCGCGCGTCCGGAACGGCACCACCGAACCTCGTGGCCGTGGGTCTGCAGCCCATCGGTGAGCAGCCGTCCGATGGTTTCGTCGTCTTCGACCACCAGCAGTTGGGCCATGGCGGCGATCCTAACCGCCCTCAACCCGGCCAAGGCGAAGGTAAACGAGGCCTTTACCTTTCGGTAGCCACCCGATGACCAGGGGCTTCGTAGCGTGTGCAGCGACGGGAGGTGGAGCGATGGATTTCGGGGCGTTGCCGCCGGAGATCAACTCGGCCCGGATGTATTCCGGACCCGGGTCGGGCCCGATGCTGGCCGCCGCGGCGGCCTGGGACGATCTGGCCGCCAACCTGCAGTCGGCGGCCACCAACTACGCGTCGGTGATTGCCGGGCTGACCGGGCAGTGGACCGGCCAGGGGTCGGCGTCGATGG
>PPEA01000692.1 GCA_002967005.1 Mycobacterium talmoniae | reverse complement strand
CGCCGTTCCCGGCGGTGTTCCGAGGACATCGCGCTGGTGGTGGACGCCGGGGTGCCCGCCCAGGCGGTGCTCGACGCGGTGCGCGACGGGGCCGGGGAGCTGCTGGAGGACGCCCAGCTGTTCGACGTGTACACCGGCCCGCAGGTCGGTGCGGCGCACAAGTCGCTGGCGTTCGCGTTGCGGTTCCGGGCGAGCGATCGCACCCTGACCGAGGACGAGGCCAGCGCGGCCCGGGATGCCGCCGTCGCCCGCGCCGCCGAGACCGTCGGCGCCGTGCTGCGGGGTTAGTGATCGACGGGGTCAACCATTCCGCAATAACTCCGCGCCCTCGCCACTGAGATGTTGCAGGGCAGCCGATTCGCGTCCGGTTGCCAGCAGGAGCAGCGCCGAAACCGGACCCTCGATGAGGGGCCCGGCGCCCACGGCCCACTCGGTGTCCACCGCGCGCAGCCGGTAGGGCGCCAACCGCGCGGCCGCGCGGAAGGGGAACCGCGGGTTCCAGACCCGGTCGATCGCCAGCCGCGCTGCCTCGGTAGGCATGTCGCGACGGACGCCGAGCGGAACCGCGATGTCCTGGCCGTGCACCAGCAGGTCCATCAGCCGATCCGTGGGCGTGGTGCCGACGGGGGTGACGTGTGCCCCGATCGTGCTAGCCATCTCGTCGAGCAGCGCCCGGTCATCGAGCTGTGCGGCATGACGAATCGCGGTATCGCGCACCATGCGGTTGACACCGCCGCGAGCCCGCAGCAGATTGATCAGGATTTGACCAACCCCGGCGCGGGTGGAGAGCACCAGATGGGCGACGACATCCCGGATCTGCCACTGCGCACAGAGGCTGGCATGGCGCCACTGCGATGCGGTGAGGTGTTCCAGTAGGTGCAGCAGGCTGCGCCGCTCGGCGTCGACGGCTCGCCAGATGTCCTCGGTGTTCACAGTGTGTTCCCTTCGTCCGCTGCCTAGGCTAGGAACTCCAGTGCGGTGGAGGTTCAAGGGACTGTGACGGACGGCACAACCATCGGCGAGTTGTCGCGGCTCACCGGGGTACCGGTGCGGACGATCCGCTACTACTGCGATGAAGGCTTGCTAGAGGCACGTCGCAGCCCCGGTGGGCACCGCCTGTTCGACGCCTCCGCAATCGAGTCGCTGCTGCTGGTCCGGCGGCTCCGCGCCATCGGTCTCGGCCTGGGCGCCATCAGTGACGTCCTGGCGGCCCGGGTGACGATCGGTGAGGCGGTGGCCGCGGAGCGGGCCGCGGTCGAGGCCGAACTGAAAGTGCTGGCGTGGCGGCGGGCTTCGCTGGCTGCGGTCGAGCACGCAGCGCCGGACCAGCGGTCCGCCCGGCTGCAGGTGCTGTCCGCTGTGCCGGACGCAGCGATCGGGCGGGGCGTCGTCGTCGAGTTCTGGCGGCGGCTTTTCGCCGGCGCAATCTCGCCGGAAACATTCGAGGGTTTCGTGCAGATGACCGCGCCACCACCGCCGGCGGAGCCGAATCCGGCCGGCGTTGTCGCGTATGCAGAGCTTGTGGCCCTTGCCCAGCAGCGGGCGTTCGCCTCGATCATGGCCCGCCAGCTGTGGCGGTTCGAGCCGACAGCTATCAGCGATCGTCGCGGCCTCGTCACCGGTGTCGCCGAAGCCTGTGACATGGCCATGCCGCTGGTGCTCGCCGGGCGGCCGCCGTCACCGGGTCCCGCCGTCGACAGGTTCGTCGACGCCCACGCTCGAGCCCGCCGCGAAAAGGACACCCCGGAGTTCCGACGTGCCCTCATCGGGAACGCGGGCGTCGACAACGATCCGCGGATCGGTCGGTATTGGGATCTCGTCACCGAGATCGCCGGCGAGGCGGCTACCGTGGGCTCTGCCCAGCGCTGGCTGTTCGAGGCGCTCCGCCGTCCGGTGGCGCAGACCGTTTAATGAATTTGCATCTACGCGCATAATCATGCAGAATCGCGCAGTGACCAAAGCGATCAAGGTGGCGGTGGCCGGTGCCAGCGGGTACGCCGGCGGTGAGATCCTGCGACTGCTGTTGGGACACCCCGGCTATGCCGACGGCCGGCTGACGATCGGCGCGCTGACCGCGGCCGGCAACGCCGGCAGCACCCTGGGCGAGCAGCACCCCAACCTGATGCCGCTGGCCGACCGGGTGCTCCAACCCACCGAGGTGGACGTCTTGGCCGGCCACGACGTGGTGTTTCTCGGTCTGCCGCACGGGCATTCGGCGGTGCTGGCCGAACAACTCAGCCCCGACACCCTGGTGGTGGACTGCGGCGCGGACTTCCGGCTGGGCGACCCGACCGACTGGGAACGGTTCTACGGCTCCGCGCACGCCGGCACCTGGCCCTACGGGCTGCCCGAGCTGCCCGGGGCGCGCGAGCTGCTCACCGCGCCCGGCGGATCGCGGTGCCGGGCTGCTACCCGACCGCGGCGCTGCTGGCGCTGTTCCCGGCGCTGGCGGCGGACCTGATCGAACCCAACGTCAACGTCGTTGCGGTCAGCGGCACGTCCGGCGCCGGCAAGGCCGCCAAGGTGGACCTGCTCGGCTCGGAGGTGATCGGCTCGGCGCGCGCCTACAACATCGGCGGCGCCCACCGGCACACCCCGGAGATCGGCCAGGGCCTGCGGGCGGTCACCCACCGCGACGTCACCGTCTCCTTCATCCCGGTGCTCATCCCGGCCTCACGGGGCATCCTGGCCACCTGCACCGCGAGAACCACGGCGCCGCTGTCCGAGCTGCGCGCCGCCTACGAAAAGGCCTACCACGCCGAGCCGTTCGTGCACCTGCTGCCCGAAGGACAGCTGCCCAAGACCGGATCGGTGCTCGGCAGCAACGCCGCCCACCTGGCGGTCGCGGTCGACGAGGACGCCTCGACGTTCATCGCGATCGCCGCGATCGACAACCTGGTCAAGGGCACCGGCGGTGCGGCGGTGCAGGCGATGAACCTGGCCCTGGGCTGGCCGGAGACCGAGGGGCTCTCGGTGGTGGGGGTGGCGCCGTGACCGACACCAGATTGCTGCGCGAGCAAGGCGTCACCGCGCCGGAAGGCTTCCGGGCCGCCGGAATCGCCGCCGGCATCAAGGCTTCCGGGGCGCCGGACCTGGCGCTGGTGTTCAACGAGGGGCCCGACTATGCGGCCGCCGGCGTGTTCACCAGCAACCAGGTCAAGGCGGCGCCGGTCCAATGGAGCCAACAGGTGCTCAAAAGCGGCCGGCTGCGGGCGGTGATCCTGAACTCGGGCGGCGCCAACGCGTGCACCGGCCCCGGAGGTTTCCAGGACACCCACGCCACCGCCGAGGCCGTCGCGGCCGCCCTGTCGGACTGGGGAACCGAAACCGGCGCGATCGAGGTGGCGGTCTGCTCCACCGGCCTGATCGGCGACCGGCTGCCGATGGACAAGGTGCTGGCCGGGGTCACCGAGATCGTGCACGAGATGGCCGGCGGGCTGGTCGGCGGCGACGAAGCCGCCCGCGCGATCATGACCACCGACACGGTGCCCAAACAGGTTGCGGTGCACCACAAGGACAACTGGACCTGGGCGGGATGGCCAAGGGTGCCGGCATGCTGGCGCCGTCGCTGGCCACCATGCTGGTGGTGCTGACCACCGACGCCAAGGCCGACGCGGCGGCACTCGATCGGGCGCTGCGCCGGGCCGCCGCGCTGACGTTCGACCGCCTCGACATCGACGGCAGCTGCTCCACCAACGACACGGTGCTGCTGCTGGCGTCCGGTGCCAGCGAGATCACGCCCAGCCAGGACGACCTCGACGCCGCGGTGCTGGCCGCCTGCGACGACCTGTGCGCACAACTGCAAGCCGACGCCGAGGGCGTCACCAAGCGGGTGGCCATCACCGTCGCCGGCGCCGGCAGCGACGACGACGCGCTGATCGCCGCCCGGTGCATCGCCCGCGACAGCCTGGTGAAAACCGCGCTGTTCGGCTCCGACCCGAACTGGGGCCGGGTGCTGGCCGCGGTCGGGATGGTGCCGTTTGTGATCGATCCGGATGCGATCACGGTGTCCTTCAACGGCTCCCCGGTGTTCAGTGCCGGTGCGCCGATGCCCGGTGCCCGCGACGTCGACCTGTCCGGTGCCGACATCGACGTCACCGTGGAACTCAACCAAGGCTCCGGGCGCGCCGCGGTGCGCACCACCGACCTGTCGCACGCCTACGTCGAAGAGAACTCGGCGTATAGCTCATGACCGAACTGACCACCCACGACAAGGCCCAGGTGCTGGCCGAAGCGCTGCCGTGGCTCAAGCAGCTGCACGGCAAGATCGTCGTCGTCAAATACGGCGGTAACGCGATGACCGACGACACCCTCAAACGTGCCTTCGCCGCCGACATGGCGTTCCTGCGGAACTGCGGCATCCATCCGGTGGTGGTGCACGGCGGCGGCCCGCAGATCACCGCGATGCTGCAACGCCTCGGCATCGCCGGCGATTTCAAGGGCGGCTTCCGGGTCACCACCCCCGAGGTGCTCGACGTCGCGCGGATGGTGCTGTTCGGGCAGGTGGGCCGGGAACTCGTCGGGCTGATCAACGCGCACGGACCATACGCCGTCGGGATCACCGGTGAGGACGCGGCGCTGTTCACCGCGGTGCGGCGCAGCGTCACCGTCGACGGGGTGGCCACCGACATCGGGCTGGTCGGCGACGTCGACCAGGTCAACGCCGACGCGGTGCGGGATCTCATTGCGGCGCGCCGCATCCCGGTGGTGTCCACGCTGGCCCCGGACACCGACGGGGTGGTGCACAACATCAACGCCGACACTGCCGCCGCGGCGCTGGCCGAAGCGCTGGGCGCCGAAAAGCTGCTGATGCTCACCGACGTCGAGGGCCTCTACACCCGGTGGCCGGATGAGGATTCGCTGGTCAGCGAGATCGACACCGCGGCGCTGGCGCAGCTGCTGCCCGCGCTGCAGAGCGGGATGGTGCCCAAGGTCGAAGCCTGCCTGCGCGCCGTGTCCGGCGGGGTGCCCAGCGCCCACATCATCGACGGACGAGTCCAACACTGTGTCCTGGTGGAGCTGTTCACCGACGCGGGCACCGGAACCAAGGTGGTAAGCGGATGACGCTGCAAGACCGCTGGTCGGCGGTGATGATGAACAACTACGGCACGCCGCCGCTGGCGCTGGTCCGCGGCGACGGTGCGGTGGTGACCGACGAGGCCGGCAAGACCTACGTCGATCTGCTCGGCGGCATCGCGGTCAACGTGCTCGGGCACCGGCACCCGGCGGTGATCGAGGCCGTCACCACCCAGCTGAACACGTTGGGGCACACCTCGAATCTGTATGCCACCGAACCGGGAATCGCGTTGGCCGAGGCGCT
Source organism: Mycobacterium talmoniae (assembly GCA_002967005.1). GTDB lineage: Bacteria > Actinomycetota > Actinomycetes > Mycobacteriales > Mycobacteriaceae > Mycobacterium > Mycobacterium talmoniae. The sequence goes on along the minus strand of PPEA01000692.1, from coordinate 586 downwards.
GACCGACCACCTCGGCGCGCCGGCGCGGGTGTTCTTCTGCAACTCGGGCACCGAGGCCAACGAGGTGGCCTTCAAGATGTCCCGGCTCACCGGCAAGACGAAGATCGTTGCCGCCCAAGGGGGCTTCCACGGCCGCACGATGGGGTCGCTGGCGCTCACCGGCCAGCCCGACAAACGGGCGCCGTTCGAGCCGCTGCCCGGCGACGTCACCCACGTTCCCTACGGGGACACCAAAGCCCTTGCCGCCGCCGTCGATTCGACCACCGCGGCGGTGTTCCTGGAGCCGATCATGGGGGAGGGCGGCGTCGTCGTGCCGCCCGCCGGCTACCTGGCCGAGGCCCGCGGAATCACCGCCGCGCACGGTGCGCTGCTGGTGTTCGACGAGGTGCAGACCGGCATCGGGCGCACCGGGGCGTTCTACGCCCACCAGCACGACGGCATCACCCCGGACATCGTCACGCTGGCCAAGGGCCTCGGCGGCGGCCTGCCGATCGGCGCCTGCCTCGCGGTCGGCGCGGCCGGGGATCTGCTGACCCCGGGCAGCCACGGCAGCACCTTCGGCGGCACCCCGGTCGGCACCGCCGCC
>PPEA01000691.1 GCA_002967005.1 Mycobacterium talmoniae | reverse complement strand
GCGGTGCCCGGTCCCGGCGGTGGTCGGCGGCATCGCCTCCGACCGGCTCTATCCGCTGCGCCAGCAGCAGGAACTGGCCGATCTGCTGCCCGGCTGCGGCGGGGCTGCAGATCGTCGACTCATCTGCGGGCACGGACGGGTTCCTGGTGGAAACCGAGCCGGTCGGCAAGCTGATCCGGCACACCCTAGAGTTGGCCGAGACCGAAGGAGACGGCGAGTGAGCGCCCGCTCCGGAGTAAGGATCCGAGCCATCGAGAGCGAAGGCGTGCGGCGGCGGTGACCCGCTCCCGGCAAGATCGCTCGCTGTCGTTCGGCTCGCAAGCCGCCGCGTACGAACGGGGCCGCCCGTCGTATCCGCCCGAGGCGATCGACTGGCTGCTGCCGGCCGGTGCCCGGGATGTGCTCGACCTCGGTGCGGGGACCGGCAAATTGACCACCCGGCTGGTCGAACGCGGGCTGGACGTGGTGGCCGTCGACCCGATCGCCGAGATGCTCGAGGTGCTGCGCGCCGCGCTGCCCGATACCCCGGCCCTGCTCGGCACCGCCGAACAGATTCCGCTGCCCGACAACAGCGTCGACGCGGTGCTGGTCGCGCAGGCCTGGCACTGGTTCGATCCCGACCGCGCCATCCCCGAGGTGGTGCGGGTGCTGCGGCCCGGCGGACGGCTGGGACTGATCTGGAACACCCGCGACGAACGCCTGGGCTGGGTCAAGGAATTGGGCCGCATCATCGGCCGGGAGGACGCCCGCGACGCCCTGGACGGTGGGGTGGCGTTACCGGAACCGTTCAGCGACATCGAACATTTTTCGGTCGAGTGGACGAATTACCTGACCCCGCAAGCATTGATCGACCTGGTGGCGTCCCGCAGCTACTGCATCACCTCGCCGGCCGAGGTGCGCACCAGGACACTGGAGCAGGTGCGCGAGTTACTGGCCACCCACCCGGCGCTGGCCAACGCGACCGGGCTGGCGCTGCCCTACATCACGGTCAGCGTGCGCGCGACGCTGCCGTAGCACCCGGTATCAGCACCGAGCAGACGCAAATTCGCACGCGAGCCGGCCCGGTCATGCGAATCTGCGTCTGCTCGGCGCAGGCGGCGTCGAGCAGACGGCTAAAATGTCTAATATGCACATAATGTGCATAGCAGCTAGAATGGCTACATGCCCACGTCTACCCTGACCTTCCGCAACCGCGCCGGCAAGCTGGTCGACGTGCCGACCGTTGCCGCCACCCGGTTCAAAAACGAGTTCGGCACGATTTTCGAGCAGGCCGCCGTCGACGGCGCGGTCGCGATCACCAAGCACAACACCCCCAAGGCGGTGCTGCTGTCGGTCGCCGAATTCGAGGCGCTGACCCGCTCGAGCGCACCCGAACTCGATGAGCTCAGCGACCAGTTCGATGCGCTGCTGGAGCGCATGCAGGCACCGAAGTCCCAGGCGGCGGTCGCGTCGGCGTTCGACGCCGATCCCGCCGAGCTGGGGCGCGCCGCGGTCAAGGCGGCACACGCCACGTCGCGCCGCTGACCTTGGCCCGGCTGTATGTCCTTGCCGGCGTCAACGGCGCCGGCAAGAGCAGCGTCGGCGGTGCCGCGATCCGCGACTTCGGCGGCGACTACTACAACCCCGATGAGGCGGCGCGGGCGCTGATGGCCGCCAACCCCGGCCTCGACCAGGTGCGGGCCAACTCCATGGCGTGGCAGCAGGGTAAACGCCTACTGGAGCGCGCCATTGGTGAGCACCTGGATTTCGCGTTCGAAACCACGCTGGGCGGCACCACGATATTGCGGCTGCTCACCGAGGCGGCCGCCGCCGGCATCGAGGTGCGGGTCTGGTATGTCGGGCTGGCCAGCGCCGACGCGCATATCCAGCGGGTGCGCCAACGGGTGCGTGCGGGTGGCCACGACATCCCCGAATCGACGATTCGCCGCCGGTACCGGCACAGTCGGCTCAACCTGGTGCAGCTGCTGCCGGTGCTCACCGAGCTCCGCGTGTACGACAACTCCGCCGACGCCGACCCGGCGGCCGGACAGGCGCCGCATCCGGTGCTGGTGCTGCACGTCAAGCGGGGCGAGATCGTCGGCCCGCCCGACCTGTCCGCCACGCCGGAGTGGGCCAAACCGATCGTGGCGGCGGCGCTCGCGGTTGCGAATTAGCGGTAAACCGGCGCCCGCGCCCTGCCTAAAATTAGCCAACGCGGACGACAGGAGCGGACATGATTTCGCGGATGGGCCCCTTGTTGGCGGGCCTGATGGCTGGACCGATCGCGACGGCCGTGCTCCTCGCCGCGCCGGCCCAGGCCGATTGGCACGACGACCTGTATCTGGACATGCTCACCCACGGGGAGGTCAACTACGGCGATCCCGCCGCGGCGATCGCCACCGGCCACTCCATCTGCTCGATGTACGCCCAGGGCAAAAAGCAGTCCGACGCGGCAACCAGCCTCGTCACCAACAAGGGCATGGACTATGCAACGGCCTACCTGTATGTCGCCGCGGCCACGGTGTACTGCCCGGACGCGTCGAACGCCGCCGGCCCAAACGGCGCGTAGGCCGACCGTGCGCAAACCTTGACCGCACCGTGTCGTCGCTGTGACGGCGATGCCGCACTGTTCTGACCAGTGAGTGCCGCACGCGCACTCGGAGCGTCGAGGAGTGCGCCATGCCGACACTGACGAATTTCCGCCGCTGGCTCGCCCGAACGCTGGCGCTGTCGGTCGCGCTGGCCGCCGCGTTCGCTGCCCCGGCCCGCGCCGACGCGATCGATGACTCGTTCCTGTCGGCGCTCGACGGCGCCGGGGTGAACTACGGCGGCGACCCGCAAAGCGCGGTCGCGCTCGGCCAATCCATCTGCCCGGCGCTGGTCCAACCGGGCGCGACGGCGGCTTCGGCCGCGTCCGGGATCACCGGCAACGGCGGCATGTCCCCGGCGATGGCGCAGCTGTTCACCGGCATCGCGATTTCCATGTATTGCCCGTCGATGGTGGATTCGCTCGCCGAGGGCCAGGTGCCCAACCTGCCGCAGCTGCCGGGCATGCCCGCGCTGTAGTCCCCCACGCCGAGCCCAGGCTTAGACGGCGGTCCCCAGCGGGTCGATCGTCGACGCGGTGTAGAGCATCACCGCCGCGACGGTCGCGGTGGTGACGAAGTCGATGCCCTTGTTGCGTACCACCAGCAGACCCGCCCGGTCCTCGGACAACACCAGCCGCAGCACCGCCGCGACCCCGACACCGATGCCGATCAGCAGCGCGCCGCGACGCCAGAAGTTCGCCCCCGCCAGCACAAACGCCACCACGAAGATCAGCCCGACCAGCAGGATGGGCCATTGGCTGGCCATGACCCGGCGGGCGTGAGCGGGATGGGCGGGATGTTTCACACCGCGCCCTCGGCCAACTCGACGACATTGGTCAACAGGAACGCCCGGGTCAACGGGCCCACCCCACCCGGGTTGGGCGATACGTGACCGGCGACCTCCCACACGTCGGGGTGCACGTCGCCGACCAGCCCGTCGGCGGTGCGGCTGACCCCGACGTCGAGGATCGCCGCGCCGGGGCGCACCATGTCGGCGGTCAGCAGATGCGGCACCCCCACCGCGGCGACGATGATGTCGGCCTGCCGGGTCAGCGCGGGCAGATCACGGGTTCGGGTGTGGCACAACGTCACCGTGGCATTCTCCGAACGACGGCTCAGCAGCAGCCCCAGCGGCCGGCCGACGGTGACCCCGCGACCGATCACCACGACGTGGGCGCCGGCGATCTCGACGTCGTAGCGGCGCAGCAGGTGCACGATGCCGCGCGGGGTGCACGGCAGCGGCGCCGGGGTGCCCAGCACCAGCCGGCCCAGGTTGGTCGGGTGCAGTCCGTCGGCGTCCTTGGCCGGGTCGACGCGTTCCAACGCCGCGTTCTCGTCCAAATGTTTGGGCAGCGGCAGTTGCACGATGTAGCCGGTGCAGTCCGGGTTGGCGTTCAGTTCGTCGATGGTCGCGTTGAGGTCGGCGGCGCTGACGTCCGCGGGCAGGTCGCGGCGGATCGAAGTGATGCCCACCTTGGCGCAGTCGGCGTGCTTACCCCGCACGTAGGCCTGCGACCCGGGGTCGTCGCCGACCAGCACGGTGCCCAGCCCCGGTGTGCGCCCCGCGGCGGCCAACGTGGCCACCCGTTGTTTGAGGTCGGCGAAAATTTCGTCGCGCGTGGCCTTGCCGTCCAACGTGATCGCACCCACCCGGGCATTGTTTCATGCCCGCCGAGCGTGGACTTGGGGCACGCCGCGGGGCGCTCAGCGGGCATCAACTCCACAGTCGGCGGAGGGCTTGCGGCGGCCTTATAGGCTGCCGCTATGCCCACCCCCGACGTCTTCAGCCCCGTCAAACTCGGCCCGGTCACGCTGCGCAACCGGATCATCAAGGCGGCGACCTTCGAGGCGCGCACCCCGCACGCGTTGGTCACCGATGACCTGATCGAATACCACCGGCTGCCGGCGGCCGGCGGGGTCGGCATGACCACCGTCGCCTACTGCGCGGTCGCCCCCGGGGGCCGCACCTCGGGCGAGCAAATCTGGATGCGCCCGGAGGCGCTGCCCGGGCTGCGCCGGCTCACCGACGCGGTGCACGCCGAGGGCGCGGCGGTCAGCGCCCAGATCGGTCACGCCGGCCCGGTGGCCGACGCCCGCTCCAACCAGGCCACCGCGCTGGCCCCGGTGCGGTTCTTCAACCCGATCGGGATGCGGTTCGCCAAGAAAGCCACCCGCGAGGACATCGACGACGTCATCGAGGCGCACGCCAACGCCGCCCGACTCGCCGTCGACGCCGGGTTCGACGCCGTCGAAATCCATTTGGGCCACAACTATTTGGCCAGCTCGTTTCTGAGCCCGTTGATCAACCGGCGCACCGACGAGTTCGGCGGGTCGCTGGCCAACCGGGCCAAGGTGGCCCGCGGCTTGGTGACCGCGGTGCGCCGCGCGGTGCAGGACCAGATCGCGGTCACCGCCAAGCTCAATATGGCCGACGGTGTCCGTGGCGGCATCAGCACCGAGGAGGCGTTGACCACCGCGAAGTGGCTGCAGGACGACGGCGGACTCGACGCGCTGGAACTCACCGCGGGTAGTTCGCTGGTCAACCCGATGTACCTGTTCCGCGGCGACGCCCCGGTCAAGGAATTCGCCGGGGTCTTCAAACCGCCGCTGCGCTGGGGCATGCGGATGACCGGGCACAAGTTTCTCCGCGAATACCCCTACCGGGACGCCTACCTGCTGCGCGAGGCCCGGCTGTTTCGCGCCGAGCTGTCGCTGCCGCTGATCCTGCTCGGCGGGATCACCAATCGCGCCACGATGGATCTGGCCATGGCGGAGGGATTCGAGTTCGTCGCCATGCGCGGGCGCTGCTGGCCGAACCGGATCTGGTCAACCGGATCGCCGCCGATCACGGACCAACCGCCGTGTCGTCGGCGTGCACGCACTGCAACCAGTGCATGCCCACCATCTACAGCCGGACCCGCTGCGTGGTCACCGGCGCGCCGGACCGCATGGCGACTTGATCAGCGTGGCTGGCCGAGGCGGATGTCGCGCAAACAGCTACAGTTGACGCGATGAGTCAACCAGCCCCGCCAGCGCTGACCGTTCGGTATGACGGGTCCGAACGCAGTTTCGCCCCAGGTCACGATGTGGTCGTCGGACGTGATCTGCGTGCTGACATGCGTGTTGCGCATCCCCTGGTGTCGCGTGCCCACCTGCTGCTGCGTTTCGAGCAGGGCCGGTGGATGGCGATCGACAACGGCTCGTTGAACGGCGTGTTCGTCAACGGTCACCGGGTGCCGGTGGTCGACATCCGCGACGGGCAGGTCATCAACCTCGGCAACCCCGACGGGCCGCCGCTGAGTTTCGAGGTTGGCCGCCACCTCGGCGCCGCCGGCCGGCCGCCGCAAACCGCGATGATGGGGGTCGCGCACCT
>PPEA01000690.1 GCA_002967005.1 Mycobacterium talmoniae | reverse complement strand
CCGGCGGCCGCCGCGGCACCGGCCCGCACGTCGTCGGTGTCGGCCAGGTGCCCAGCATCCGGATGATCACCGGCGACAGCTCGCGCAGCAGCCTCGAGCAGCCGGTGCCCAGGTGCAGCCATTCGCCCACCACCGCGATCGGGATCGGCAGCGCGATGTCGGCCATGAAGTCGAACGCGGTGTCCGGCGCGGGTTGGCCGATCACCGCCGCGACGATCGCGTCGACCCCGTCGGCCAGCCCGCTGATAAACGAGCGGGTGAACACGTCGTGCACCGCACCGCGCAGCCGCTGATGCGCGGCGCCGTCGGCGAACAGCATGGAGCGGCGCGTCAAATCCCGGCTGGCCGGGTCCATCACGAGCCGGGCGGCGGGATTGGCCAGCGGATCGCTGGTCCACCCGGTGCCGCCCAGCACCTCGCGGGCCGCCTGGTAGCCCAAAACCAGCCAGCCCTGCGCGGTGTCGTCCCACACCACGTCGCCGGCGGTGCGGCGGGATCGATAGAACGGGTAGGGGTCGGCGGCGTCCCACGGCAGCCGCGGCGCCGCCAGCTCAGCGCTGGTCATGCTCGTCCATTCCGTAGGGCAGGCCGCGGTCGCGGACCCAGGCGTCGTGCTGTTTGCCCACCGCGCTGATCGGTGCGGCGACGCCGTCCATGTCATCGACCGTGGACCGCACGTGGAAGGTGGCCGCCAGCGCGGTGAAGATCGCGTTCATCGACAGGTTGATCCGGGCGAAGAACACGAAGTCGGGCGGCACCAGCATGCGCCGCAACGGGTGATCGGCGGCCCGCACATCGACCAAGGACCGGATGGAGCGCTCGGCGGCGTCCTTGGTGTAGGTGGCCGGTTGCGGGGCCAGCAGCTCATAGGTGATCGCGGTCCACCACTGGTAGGCCTCGTCCGCGGTGAGCGTGGAATCCTCGGCGAGGAAACCGCTTTCGGCCATCAGGTCGCGCAGCTCGGTCCGGCGGCCGTCCAGGACGGCCCGCAGCATGCGCACGATGTGGTGCCGGTGGTATTCGGGTAGCACCTTCACGCAGCCGAAGTCGACGAATCCGACCCCGCCGTCCAGGCCGAACCGGTAGTTGCCCGGGTGCGGGTCGGCGTGAAACAGGTTGGCGTGCCGGTAGGAGCCGGTGACCATCCGGCCGATCACCTCGGCCCAGGTGTTCTTCAGGTCCTGGTCGGCCTGTTGCGCTGCGGCCCAGTCCAATCCGTCCAGATAGGTCATGGTCAGCACCCGGTCGCCGGAGGCCTCGGGGACGACCTCCGGGATCCGGATGAACGGGTGGTCGCGGTACAGCGTGCTGAACGCGGTGATGTTGGCGGCCTCGTGCCGGTAGTCGATCTCCTCGGAGATCCGCGCGGAGATTTCGCGGGCGGCCTGCCGCATGTCGGGCATGGCGCCCGCCGCGGTGGACACGAACCGGACCACCGTGGTGAGCAGTTCGGTGTTGGCCAAGTCGTCGCGGATCGCCTCGGCCACACCGGGGTACTGGATCTTGACGGCCACCGGCCGACCGTCGGGCATTACCGCGCGATGCACCTGTCCGATGGAGGCGGCGGCCACCGGTTCGTCGGTGAACTCGGCGAACACGTCCGCGACGGGGCGGGAGAGTTCGGCCTCCAGCACACTGCGCGCCAGCGCCGGATCCATCGGCGGCGCATCGGCCTGCAACCGGGTGAGGGCTTGCTGATACGGCGAGAGTTCACCGCCGCCCACCGCGCCTGCGTCGACCAGGGAGAACATCTGGCCGGCCTTCATCAGCACCCCTTTGGAATGCCCGAGAAGTTCGGCGTAGCGCTGCGCGGTGCGTTCGTGGAACCGCTCGACCGCGGTGGCGTCGCCGGTCTTCTCCCGCAGCGCGGCGACCATCCGGCCGCCGGCGGCGCGCGCGGTGAACCCGGCCAGCGGCATGGTGCGGCGCACCCGGCCGCGCGGCACCTGACCGTCGGTATTCACCATCGCCACCTCCCCGGCCAGCTGATAAAGTACTTACTTGTCGATACTAAGTGAACACTTTGGAGCGGTCAATGGCGGAAGCGACGACGCGGGACCGGCTGGTCGCCGAGGCGATGCGGTTGTTCAGCGAGCAGGGCTACCGGGCGACCAGCGTGGCTCAGATCGAAGCCGCCGCGGGCCTGGCGCCGGGCTCGGGTGCGCTGTATCACCACTTCAAATCCAAGGAACTGCTGCTGGAAGCCGGCATCGACCGACAGCTGGACCGCCGTCGCGCCATGCGCGATATCCGGGCGCTGTTCGCCGGGCTGGGTGATCTGCGCACCGAGCTCACCCTGCTCGGCCGGTATCTGCTCACCGTGCTGGACGAGGAGAGCCAGCTGCTGCAGATCGCCGCCCGCAGCCCGGCCGAGCAGTCCACCCGGCTCAACGACGCCTACGCCGCCCTGGTCGACGGGCTCTACGCCGAACTCGCCGACTGGATCCGCGGCTGGGCGCCACACCTGGGCGCCGACGACGCGAAAACCATTGCCGTCGTGGGCGCTAACGCGCTGCTGGGCAAGCGTGCCACCGGGGCGCTGTTCCACGCCCCGGCCACCGAGATGCCCGACGAGCTGTTCCTCGCGGAGTGGACCACGATGCTGGCGCTGCGCGTCGAGTCATCCTCGTGATGCCGCCGCGTTGACTCTGCGCCCACCAGGCGGGTCACTCGAACTTTTGCCTGGTGGACGCAGAGTCAACGCGGCCGGCTAGGTCACCGAACCTGTTGCGCCAGTTCGGCGATCATTTCGCGGGTGCGACGTTTGGAGGCGATCAGCTCGTCGCGGTTGTCGCCGATCGGCAGCAGCCGCACCGACAGGTCGGTCACCCCGGCGTCGGCAAAGCGGCGGAACCGGGCCAAGATGGCCTCCTCGTCGCCGGCGGCGCACAGGTCACCGACGTCTTGGGCGTCACCGCGTTCCAGTAGCCGCTGGTAGTTCGGCGAGACCTCGGCCTCGCCGAGGATCCGGTTGGCCCGCTCCCGCGCCGCGTCGACTTCCGTTGGCGCGCATAGGCAGACCGGGATTCCGGCGACGATGCGCGGGGCGGGCCGCCGGCGTTGTCGGCGGCCTTGGTGATGCGCGGCGCGATGTGATCACCGATGGCCCGCTCGTCGGCCATCCACAGCACGGTGCCGTCGGTGAGTTCGCCGGCGATGCCCAGCATCACCGGGCCCAGCGCGGCGACCAGCACCGGCAGCGGCGCCACCGGCCCCAGGTCGAGCGGGTTATGCACGGTGAAGGTGTCGTTCGCCACGTCGACCGGTCCGGGACCGCTCAGCGCGGCGTTGAGCACCTGTAGGTAGTCGCGGGTGTAGGCGGCGGGCCGCTCGTAGGGCAGCCCGAGCATGTCGCCGATGATCCAGTGGTGCGACGGGCCGACGCCCAGCGCCAGCCGCCCGCCGGCGGCGGCGTGCACCGATAACGCCTGGCGCGCCAACGCGATCGGATGCTGGGTCTGCAGCGGCACCACCGCGGTGCCCAACTCGATGCGGGTGGTTCGGGTCGCCATCAGCGCGACGGCGGTCAGCGCGTCGAAGTCGGTGGGCACCTGCGGGATCCAGGCGGTATCCATTCCGGCCGCCTCGGCCCACTCGATGTCGTCGAGCAGCTTGGTGACCTTACGGGCCGAGTCACCACGTTCCGCCCCGATCATCACTCCCAGACGCACGGTTCCTCCGTAAAGCCGACTCTGCACTCACTGATAACGTACTTGCAAAAAAAGAGAATGCCAATACCGCCTGCTCAAGGAGAACTATGCCGATCCCCCCGAACGCGTTCACCGACCGCACGCTGGTGATCTCCGGCGCCAGCCGGGGCATCGGGCTGGCCATCGGGCTGGCCGCGGCCCAGCGCGGCGCCAACGTGGTGCTGTTGGCCAAGACCGATCAACCGCATCCTCGGCTGCCGGGCACGGTGCACACCGCGGCCGCCGAGATCGAGGCGGCCGGCGGCAAGGCGCTGGCCGTGGTCGGTGACGTGCGCCGCGAAGAGGATGTCCAGCGTGCGGTCGACGCCGCCGTGCAGCGGTTCGGCGGCGTCGACGTGTGCGTGAACAATGCCAGTGCGATTGCCACCGAGCCCACCGAGCGGCTGTCGGCCAAGAAGTTCGACCTGATGCAGGACATCAATTCGCGCGGCACGTTTTTGCTGACCAAGGCCTGCCTGCCGCACCTGCGCGGCTCGGCGAACCCGCACGTGCTGACGATCGCGCCGCCGATCAACATGAACCCGTACTGGCTGGGCGTCCACCCGTCCTACACGTTGTCGAAGTACGCGATGACGCTGCTGTCGTTGGGTTGGGCCGCCGAGTTCGCCGACGCCGGGATCGCGGTGAATTGCCTGTGGCCCGAGACCTATATCGCGACGTCGGCGGTGACGAACCTGGCCGACGGCGACCGGCTGGCCAAGTCGTCACGCAGTCCGCGGATCATGGGCGATGCCGCGGCCGAGATCCTGGCCCGCCCGGCCGCCGACGCGACCGGCAACTGCTACCTCGACGCCGCGGTGCTCACCGCGGCCGGCGGCTACGACCTGGCCGACTACGGCGGCGGAGACGCACCGATCCGGGACCTGTTTTTGGACTAATCCAGCGCCGCGGTGACGTAGCTGGCGTCGGTGAACGGCATCTCGTCGTCGCCGAACGGGGTCAGCCCGTAGCGGCCGAATAGCTCGGCGTTGCTGGCAGCGACCGTCCGCCAGCCACGGCGGTTCAGGTAGTCGGCGGTGTCGTTGCGGTCGCCGAAGTACAGCAGCTCGGTCATATCCATATCGGCACCGTCATAGCCCCACGCGCGCCACAGCTCGGCAGTTTGCTGGCTGCGCTGTTGGATCCGGACCCGGTCGGCCTCGGTGAGGTTGGCGACCGATTCGGTGCCCAGCCGACTGCCCGGCGCGCTGAGCCGGGTGATGTTGTCCAGCAGGCGGTCTTGGGCGTCGGGCGGCAGGTAACCGAGCAGCCCCTCGGTGAGCCAGGCGGTCGGCCGGCTCGGGTCGAACCCGTGGGTTTGCAGCGCGCTGGGCCAATCGTCGCGAAGGTCGATGGCCACCGGGCGCCGCTCGGCGGTCGGGTGGGCGCCGAGGTTGGCCAGCGTGCGGGTCTTGAACTCGATGACCGCCGGCTGGTCGACCTCGAACACGGTGGTGCCGGCCGGCCAGGCCAGCCGGTAGGCCCGGGCGTCCAGGCCCGACGCCAGGATCACCACCTGGCGGATACCGGCGTCCGTCGCGTCGGCGAAGAAGTCGTCGAAGTATTTGGTGCGCACCGCCAGGTTCTCCGAGAGGCGGACGAGGTCCAGCGTCGGGTCCTCCCCGGTCCCGGCCAGCTCACCGCGGGCGAACTTGGTGAAGAACTCGACACCGACCGCGGTTACCAGCGGTTCGGCGAACGGATCGTCGATCAGCGGTCGGGGCTGGCTGCTCGCCACCGCCCGCTGCGCGGCGACGGCCGTCGCGGTCGCCCCCACGCTCGACGCCAGGTCCCAGGTGTCGCCGTCGGTACGCGCCATGTCATTCCTCCCGATGAGTCCATCGTCGTTTCTAGTTAGTTAGCTTAACAAACTAGACGGGTGTCCGCGGGAGAGGTGGGTCGCGGTGGGGGCGTTCCAGGCTGAACTTGCGGCTTCCAGCCTGAATTCAGGGTCGCGAGGCTGAACTCACGGCGTCCAGACTGCGGTGAGGACCTCGAGAATGCGCTCAGGGCATCGAGACTGAACTCACGGCGCCGAGCCTGCGCTCAGGCCGGGATTCCTCGCGGCAACTGGGCCTCACCGCAGACTCGACGCCAAGGATTCAGGCTCGCTGCCCTCACCGCAGACTCGGTGCCGCCACCGCAGACTCGGCGCCCTCACCGCAGACTCGATGCCGTGGATACCGGGTCAGCGGATCCCGCTGCTCGTCGACGACGATGCGGGCGCGGGCCACCTCTTGCTCGTCGCCCTCCGGCGCCGCCCACGATCGCCCGCGCCCGCCGAGCAG
>PPEA01000069.1 GCA_002967005.1 Mycobacterium talmoniae | reverse complement strand
GGCTGGCCATAGCCGGGCTGGGGTGCGCCGTAGCCGCCGTAGCCGGGCGCTTGGCGCCGTAGGGGTTGGAGCCGTAGGGGTCGCTGGGACCCGGCCCGTAGCCGTACCCGCCGTAACTCACCGAAAACCCCCTACTCGGTTGTCCGGCGGTTTCCCGGACGACTGCATTGTGAGCAAAGCAGGTCCAGCATAGGCACGTCGGTCGCTCCTGACAGACGGCTATTGGCGGCGACCGCGGCGCCGGGTGGGCGGGCGAACTCGGTGAAGTCGCCCGCTGGTTGGGGGGTCTGCCGCCGGTCAGGGGTGCTGGCTAGATACCGAGATCACTTCCCCGGTCAGGTAGCTGGAGTAGTCGCTGGCCAAAAAGGCGATGGTGGCCGCCACCTCCCACGGTTCGGCGGCCCGGCCGAACGCCTCCCCTTGCGACAGCCGGTCCAGCAGATCGGCTGAGCTGGTCTTCTCCAGGAATTTGTGCCGGGCGATGGACGGCGAGACGGCGTTGATCCGCACCCCGTACTCGACGGCTTCGATCGCGCTGCAGCGGGTCAGGGCCATCACCCCGGCCTTGGCCGCCGCGTAATGCGCCTGCGAATGCTGCGCGCGCCAGCCCAGCACGCTGGCGTTGTTGACGATCACCCCGCCGTGGTCGGCGTCGCGGAAGTAGCGCAGCGCCGCGCGGGTAGCCCGCATCACCGACGTTAAAGTCACGTTGAGCACCCGGTCCCATTCCTCGTCGGTCATGTCGCGACCGGGGTTTGCCCGCCCAGCCCGGCGTTGTTGACCAGCACGTCCAGCCGGCCCATCCGCGCGGTGGTCGACGCGATCAGCGCATCGATCTGCGCGGTCGACGTCACGTCGCACACCACGCTTTCCACCCGGCCCAGCCCCAGCGCCGCCAGCTGATCCCGGGTCTCGCCCAACCGCCGCTCGTGGTGATCGGACACCATCACGTCGGCGCCTTCCGGCCACGCCCGGCGCGCGGTCGCCGCCCCGATCCCGGTGCCGGCGGCGGCCGTCACCACCACCACCTTGCCGGTGAGCAGTCCGTGTCCGGCGATTTCGTCCGGCACCGCAGTCAGGCTCATCCCTTAGCCTCCCGGGGTAGGCCGAGCACCCGCTCGGCGATGATGTTGCGCTGAATCTCGTTGGATCCGCCGTAGATGGTGTCGCTGCGGGTGAACAAATACAGCCGCTGCCACTCGTCGAACTCGCCGCCGGGCAGCTCCACCCCGGCCGGCCCGATCACGTCCATCGCCAGCTCACCGAGGCCGCGGTGCCAGTTGGCCCACAGCAGCTTGGACACGTTATCTTGCCCGGGCTGCTCGACGTCCATGGTGGCCATCGCGTAGGACCGCATCGCCCGCAACCCGACCCAGGCCCGGGTCAACCGCTCCCGGATCAACGGATCCTCGGCGGCCCCGTTGCGCTCGGCCAGCGCCACCAGCGCGGAAAGCTCACGCGCGTACCGGATCTGCTGCCCCAGCGTCGACACGCCGCGCTCGAAGGTCAGCGTGCCCATCGCCACCCGCCAACCATCACCCGGCTGCCCGACCACCAGGTCGGCGTCGGTGACCGCGTCGTCGAAGAACACCTCGTTGAACTCCGAGGTCCCGGTGAGCTGCACGATCGGGCGGATCTGCACCCCGGGCTGATCCAGCGGCACCAACAGATAGGACAGCCCGGCGTGACGTTTGGAGCCCTTCTCGGTGCGGGCCACCACGAAACACCACTGCGACAGGTGCGCCAGCGACGTCCACACCTTCTGGCCGTTGATATGCCACTGCTCACCCACGTCATCCAGCACCGCGGTCGTCGCCACGTTGGCCAAATCGCTACCCGCGCCGGGCTCCGAATAGCCCTGGCACCACAGTTCGGTGACGTTGCGGATCCCGGGCAGGAACCGCTGCTGCTGTTCAGGGGTGCCGAACGCGATCAGCGTCGGGCCCAGCAACTCCTCGCCGAGGTGGTTGACCTTGTCCGGCGCGTCGGCGCGGGCGTACTCCTCGTAGAACGCCACCCGGTGCGCGACCGACAGGCCCCGCCCACCGTGCTCGACCGGCCAGCCCAGGCAGGTCAGCCCGGCCGCGGCGAGATGGCGGTTCCAGGCCATCCGCTCGTCGAACGCCTCATGCTCACGGCCCGGGCCGCCGAGGCCCTTGAGCTTGCCGAATTCACCGACCAGGTTGTCGGCGAGCCATGCGCGGACCTCAGCCCGGAACTCCTCGACCTGTTGCACCCCTGTAGGCTAACCTACCAAGCACTTGCTTTGTTAGCCCGAGTCTGGAGCGTCAATGACCGCCGATCCGCGGACCACGCCTGCGGTCCTGGACCGGATTGCCCGGGATCTTCCCGACCAGGCCGCGCTGATCTGCGACGATCGGCGGCTGTCCTACGCCGAGTTGCGCGCCGAGGTGCGCCGCGCGGCCGCGGCGATGATCGAGCACGGGGTGGCCCCC
>PPEA01000689.1 GCA_002967005.1 Mycobacterium talmoniae | reverse complement strand
CACCGATGTCGAGCGCAAGCTGCCGGTGCTGGTGGAGCAGTTCATGTCGGCGTGCGAGGGGGCGGTCCGCACCTTGCTGCACGGTGACCACGACTGGACGCCCAGCACCCTGGGCGCGTTCATCGCGCCGGCGTCTACCGCGCGTTCCGGAACGCCTGAACCACACCGGCCCGACAGAGGGGAATCCAGATGAGCGTCCGATCCGATGCGCTGTTCGACCCGAAGCGGGCCGACTTCGCGCAGTTCGACACGCGTACCCGGGAGATCTTCCGGACGACGATCGAGTTCTTCGAATCCCACGGCAAACGCTGGCTTAAGCAGCAGGACCGGGATCGGGTCTGGTACAGCGAGTTTCTCGACCTGGTCAAACGGGAAGGGATCTTCGCAACGCTGTTGACCCCGGCATCGGAGTCCAACGGCGATCCGGACAAACGTTGGGACACCGCCCGCAACGCGATGTATAGCCAGATCCTGGGCTTCTACGGCATGCAGTACTGGTACGTCTGGCAGGTCACCATCCTGGGGTTGGGGCCGATCTGGCAGTCAGCGAACAGCGCCGCGCGCAAGAAGGCGGCCGCGCTGCTGGATTCGGGTGAGATCTTCGCGTTCGGCCTGTCCGAGCAGGCCCACGGCGCCGACGTGTACTCCACCGACATGGTGCTCGAACCGAATGAGGCGGCTCCTGGAACATTCACGGCCAACGGCGCCAAGTACTACATCGGCAACGGCAACCTCGCCGGGATGGTGTCGGTGTTCGGCCGCCGCGCCGACAAGCCGATCATCGACAGCTCGGATCTGGAAAAGCGTCGGCCGAAGAGCGATTTTGAGGGGTACCTGTTCTTCGCCGCCGACAGCCAACATCCCGCCTACCACCTTCGCAAAAACGTTGTCGACGGCCAAATGTACGTCGCCGCATTCGATCTGGAGGACTACCCGGTCGCCGCCGACGACATCCTGCACGTGGGGCAAGACGCCTTCCACGCCGCCATCAACACGGTCAACATCGGCAAATTCAACCTCGGCTTCGGCGCGATCGGCGCCTGCGAACACGCCATGTTCGAGGCGGTCACCCACGCCGAAAACCGGGTGCTGTTCGGTCAGCGTGTCACCGAGTTCCCGCAGATCCGGCGCATGCTTGCCGAGGCGTACACGCGGCTGGTCGGCATGAAGCTCTACAGCGAACGCGCCATCGACTATATGCGCAGCGCGGGCCCCGCCGACCGGCGCTACCTGCTGTTCAATGCGATCGAGAAGATGACCGTCACCCGCGAGGGCGAGAAGATCGTCACCCTGCTCTCCGACACCATCGCCGCCCGCGCCTTCGAATCCGACATGTACTTCGGTATGGCACTGCTCGGGGTCACCGGCCTGCCGCGCCTGGAGGGCACCGTGCACGTCAATATGGCGCTGTCGCTGAAGTTCATGCAGAACTACATGTTCCACGCATCCGACGCCGGACTGGCCGCACTGACCGTCCTCCCGGTAGGCCGGGCGCCAGCGAATGTGGTGCGCACAGTTGCCGGCGGTCTCCGAGCGGCCAGCAGCGCAGTCGCCGATTCTCGTATCGCCAAATGGGTTCCGCGGGTGGCGCCGCTGCTGGTGGATCTACCCGATGTCGGGCCACGCCGTGACACCACCAACGACGATTTCCTGTTCGCCCAGGGGCCCAGCAGCGGGCTGAGCAAGGTCGCGTTCGCCGACTGGCGGCCGATCCTGCAGGAGTTCGCGCACATCCCCAACGTGGCGGCATTCCTGCGGCAGGCCGACGCGTTCCAGACGTTGCTGGCCGTCGCCGGCCCCACCGCCGACCAGCGGCGCGACGTCGACTTCCTGTTCCTGCTCGGTGAGTTGTTCGCCCTGCTGCCCTACGCCCAACTCATCCTGGAACAGGCGAGATTTGAACAGACCGAGCCGGGCATCCTCGATCACCTCTTCGAGGTCCTGGTCACCGACTTCTCCATGCATGCCACCCGACTGCACTGTGCGACGTCGGCCACCGCGGCGCAGCGCACCCGCGCGTTGGATCTGATTCGCGAGCCGGTCGCCGACCCGCAACGGTTCGACCGGGTCGTGGCCGCGGCGCGTGGTCTGGCCGACACCTACCAGATGAGTCCGTGACCGGCAGACACGGCAGCATCACCTAGCCGAGGAGAACGACGATGGCCGCTTTCACCGAACAAGACCTGGACCGGTTCCGTGAGGTCCAACAGATCGCCTACGGATGCGCGGCACGCACCGCGGAATGGCTGGCACCCGGGGTCACCGAACGCCAGGCGGCGACGCATCTGCGGCTGGAGCTGGGCAAGGCCGGCGTGCAGGACCTGTTCCATGTCCCGTTCGCCTGGTTCGGCGACCGGTCCGCGTTCGCGGGGTTCCGCATCCCGTTGCAGTTCTTCCCCACCACGCGCGCGTTGACCGAGGGGATGCCGTACGTGCTGGACTGCGCCCCGATCATCGACGGCTACACCGCCGACATCGGCTACGGCGGGGTGCTGGGCCACTCCGACGTCTGGGATCGGCTCGACCGGGATCTGAGCACCTTGCGGCCGTTGATCCTCGAACACGTCCGCCGCGGTGCGACGCTCGACGAGGTGTACCGCGCGGTGGACGCCGAGATCGCCCGCCAGGGCAACAAGAACCGGCACAAGGTCTATCCCGGCCGGGTGATCGGCCACCAGGTGACCCGACAGCACGCGATCGGCCCCAAGGGCAGGTCGGTGTTCGGGTTCGGGATCCGCACCATCCAGACGCTGGGCCGGGAGTTCCTCGCCGACGCCGTCAAGCGCCGCTCACCGTTGTGGGCCGACGGCCGAATGTACGGTTTCCCGGCCACACCAGGCTGTGGGCGGTGGAGCCGCACCTGGGCCGCGACGGAGTGGGCTTGAAGTTCGAGGAGCTGCTGGTGGTGACCGACGACGGCGACGCCTACTGGCTCGACGACGACGTGCCGCACATGCGGCGCTGGAACGCGGCGGCCTAGCGACCGAAACCAGAGGAGCCCTTGACGATGACAACCCACGCGTATGAACCGGCGGGCGTCGAAATCCACGCGCGCAACGTGGCCTTCGACTGGTCGCACACCCCGCTGCACTGGATCGCCGGCGAGCCGGTGGCCTCCGACATGACCTGCATCCTGCACCTGATCCTTCCCGAAGGGGAGCGCTGGTTCTGCG
The DNA here is from genome assembly GCA_002967005.1 of Mycobacterium talmoniae. Lineage (GTDB taxonomy): Bacteria > Actinomycetota > Actinomycetes > Mycobacteriales > Mycobacteriaceae > Mycobacterium > Mycobacterium talmoniae. The sequence continues at coordinate 2,809 of PPEA01000689.1, read as the reverse complement.
AGGTGTTCACCGAGGCGCTGCCCTATGTCAAGGACGAAGACCTGGCCCGCACCATGCGTGGCTTCATCGGCCAGGAGGCGATGCACGCCGTGTCGCATGACAAGGCGGTGACCGAATTCCTGGAGGCCCGCGGCATCGACACCGCCCCGGCATTGCGGCAGTTCGAGTACTTCTTCCGCCGGTTGCTGGCGCCGCGCACCCAACGGTTTGCCCGCACCCGATACAACGACATGGTGCAACGGCTGTGGCTGATCGCGGCGATCGAGCATTACACGGCGATCTTTGGCGATTTCGTGTTGAACTCCGCGTGGGATGACTACGAGGTGGACCCAACGATGGCCGACATCTGCCGGTGGCACGGCGCCGAGGAGATCGAGCACCGCAGCGTGGCCCACGATGTGGCGAACTACTTCCACCGCAGCTACCTGCACCGCTGCCGCGCGATGGCGGTGACCCTGGTCTATCTGATGTTCGTGATCCACCGCGCGGTGCGGTTCATGTGTGCGGCCGATCCCACGGTGAACTACTCGTATCCGCGGCTGTGGCGGGAGTACCTCCGCGCGTCACGTCGCAACATCCTGCCCCAGCTGCGGCAGGTGGTGCGCTACACGCTGGTCTACTTCAAACCGTCGTTCGACCCGGCCTCGCTGGGCTCCACCGCTCAGGCGGTGGCCTATCTGGCGGCCTCCCCGGCCGCACGGCGGGCGCAGACTTGAACCCCGATCCCCGCCCACCCGGCTCGAAGTTTCGGCCGCACAACGAGCCGGTCGCCGAGGTCCCGCCGCACCTGTTCGGGCGCTGGCGCCACGACCCGATCCTGCGGGTCTCGACGTTTCTCGCCGACATCGTGTTGCCCGCCTTCAGCGTCCTGATGCATCCACGGCGGGTCGCCGAACCGGATGTCACCCGGGTGCTGCGGGTGGCGGCCCGCGAGATCGTCGCGCACGACAAGGATGTGGTGGCGCTGACCCTGGTGGCCGGCGACGGGAAACCGTTGCCGCACTGGACGCCCGGTGCCCACCTGGATCTGCTGCTGGAATCCGGTCGGATGCGCGAGTACTCGCTGTGCGGGGACCCCGCCGACGCCGACAGCTACCGCATCGCGGTGCGCCGAATCCCCGACGGCGGTGGCGGCTCGGTGGAGGTGCACGAGACCCTGCGGGTGGGCGCCACGGTGCGGGTCAAGGGTCCCCGCAACGGCATGCCGATGGCCGTGCCCGGTTATGGCTCATCGGCGGGCCGGTTGCGGTTCGTGGCCGGCGGCATCGGCATCACCCCGATCCTGCCGATGATGCGCGCGGCCGAACGGCTCGGCCTGGACTGGTCGATGATCTACACCGGCCGATCCGCCGACACCATCCCGTTCCTCGCCGAGGTACAGGCGTTCGGCGACAAGGTGACGATCCGCACCGATGACACCCACGGGCTGCCCACCGCCGCCGACCTGATCGGCGATACCCCCACGCCCACCGCCCTTTACGCGTGCGGCCCACCCCCGATGCTCGAGGTGCTGCGGCGCGGCCTGATCGGGCGTGCCGACGTGGAGTTGCACTACGAACGGTTCTCCGCGCCGCCGGTGCTCGACGGCAAACCGTTCACGGTGACCCTCGCCAAAAGCGGTGCCACCGTGCAGGTCGGCGCCGAGGAGACCGCGCTGGCCGCGATCCTCAAAACCGACCCGGCCACCCCGTACTCGTGCAGGCAGGGGTTCTGCGGCACCTGCCGGGTGCGGGTGCTCTCCGGGGAGGTCGAGCACCGCGACACCACCCTGACCCCCGACGAGCGTGAGCGCGGACAGATGCTGATCTGCATCTCCCGGGCCGCCGGCGACCACCTCACCATCGACCGCTAATGCCTCGAGAAAGCCGAACCTCCTTGTCCACTCCAGCGAAATCATCCAGCAGCACCGTGACCGCGTCGGACGGTGTCACCCTCGCGGTGCACCGTTACACCGACATCGATGCGGCCCGGCCCACCATTCTGGCGATTCATGGTTATCCGGACAACCACCACGTGTGGGATGGGGTGGCCGAGTGCCTCGGTGGGCGCTATAACTTTGTGGCTTATGACGTGCGGGGGGCTGGGGAGTCGTCGGCGCCGGCGGGCCGGTCGGGGTACCGGTTCGGCCAGCTGGTTGATGATCTTGGTGCGGTGATTGCGCATTTGGGGGTCGACACCGTGCATTTGTTGGGGCATGACTGGGGGTCGATTCAGGGTTGGGCGGCGGTCACCGACCCCGCCCTGATGCCGAAAGTCGGGTCGTATACGTCGATTTCGGGTCCGCATCTGGATTACGGCGGCGCGTTCTTGCGGTCGCCGCGGCGCCGCGCGGGGTGGTCGACGTCGCCAAACAGGTGCTGGCGTCCGGCTATATCTGGCTGTTTTTGACTCCGCGGCTGCCCGAGGCGCTGTTCGGTTCCGGGTTGGGCGGCAAAGTTGTTGACGCCTTGGAGCGCATCGGGCGCTCGAGCACCCGCACCCAACACCGCAGCGTGCCCCGCAGCCGCGGCGACTACCGCAATGGCCTGAACTTGTATCGGGCCAATATGCCGGCACCACTACTGTCACCGGCGACGCCGCTGCCGTCGACCACCGTGGCGGTGCAGGTGCTGGCGCCGCGCCGCGACATCTTCGTCACCCCCGCGTTGCAGCGGTTCACCGGATCCATCCCGTCCGGTGGCCGGGTGGTGTCGATCGAGGGCGGGCACTGGGTGGTCACCGCGCGCCCTGACGTGATTGCCCGGTTGACCGCCGAATGGGTGGACCGCGCCGAGGCCGGCGTCGCGTCGGTCGAGGGACCGAGGTCGGC
>PPEA01000688.1 GCA_002967005.1 Mycobacterium talmoniae | reverse complement strand
GCCAGGTGTCCAGCTGCTGCGCGACCCGCAAGCTGTCCAGCGGCAGGTGCGGGTTGGGCTCCGTGCAGTTCAGGCTGGGCGGGATCGCCCGATGGTGCAGCGCCAGCGCGACTTTGATGAGCCCGGCCACCCCGGCCGCCGCCCCCAGGTGGCCGATATTGGTCTTGACCGATCCGATCAGGCACCGGTTATCCGGCCCGCGGCCCTGCGCCAGGACGGCGCCGAGCGCCTGCGATTCGATGAGGTCGCCCAGATATGTTCCCGCGCCGTGCGTTTCGACATACTGCACCGCACCGGGCGGCAGATTCGCGCACCGGTAGGCCTCGGTCACGACGGCTTCCTGCGCCGCGCGGCTGGCGGCCGTCAACCCGTTGCTGCGCCCATCCTGGTTGACGGCGCTGCCGCGGATGACCGCGTAGACCGGGTCGCCGTCGGCTAACGCGCGGCTCAACGGCTTGAGCACGACGATCCCGGCGCCCTCGCCCCGGACGAAGCCGTCCGCCCGGACGTCGAACGTCTTGCAGTGGCCGTCGGCCGCCAGCAGCCCGGCCTGATCGAGGTCGGCACCGATCCGCGGCGACAGCATGACGTTGACGCCGCCGGCTAAGGCCAGGGTGGACTCGCCGCCGTCCAGGCTGCGGCAGGCCTGGTGCACGGCGACCAGCGACGAGGAGCAGGCGGTGTCGATCGCCATGCTCGGTCCGCGGAAGTCGTGAAGGTAGGAGATCCGGTTGGCGGCGATGCTCAGCGTGTTTCCGGTGTAGCCGTCCAGCAGCGCCGGCTGGCCGCGCCGCAGGGCGCCGTAGTCGTTGGTGGCAATGCCGATGAATACGCCAGTGCGGCTGCCGGCCAAGCGATCCGGCACCTGCCCGGCGTCTTCCAGCGCCTCCCACGCCACCTCGAGAAGCAGCCGTTGCTGGGGGTCCATGCACGCCGCCTCCTGCGGCGAGATGCCGAAAAACTGCGGGTCAAACTGGTCGACCTGATCGAGGAACCCGCCCCAGCGCGGGCTGCCGCCACCCGCGCCCACCGCCCAGCGGTCCGGCGGGGTTGCGGTGATGGCGTCCGCGCCGTCGGCAAGAAGCCGCCAAAACACCGCCGGCCCGTCGGCGCCCGGGAACCGGCAGCCGATGCCGATGATCGCGATCGGTTCACCGGCGGTTGCGGCCGGCGCTTCGCCGTCGGTCGGGGCCGCGGCAGGGTGCGCGTCCCGGCCCAAGTGCCGGGCGAACAGCTCGATCGTCGGATAGTCGTAGGCCAGCGTCGGCGAAAGCTTGCGGCCCAGCCAGGCTTCCAAGCCGGTGGTCAGCCAGATGGCGTGCACCGAGTCCAGCCCGTAGTGCGCGAACGGTTGGGTGGGGTCGATCTCACCGGGCGCTAACCCCAGCGCCGCGCCCAGCTCGGTCACCACCCAGGCGGTGATCTCCTCGGCGGTGCGGCCGACCTCGGGTGCGGCCTGGCCGTCCGGCGCTGCTGGTGGCTGCGGCTCCCCCGGACTGGGGGCGTACCACTGGGCGAACACCTCCAGGGCACCGTCGAGGAACCGCTGCCGGCAGGTGCGCCGCCGGACCTTTCCGCTCGACGTGGTCGGGATCCGCAGCGGCTCCACCAGCACCACCCCGTGGACCTGGATTTCATGCCGTTCGGTGATCGCGGTCCGGATACCGTCGATCACCGCGTCCACGTCGACGTCCCGGATCCGCTCGCGGTCGACCTCCTGTACGACGATGAGCTGTTCGGCGGTGTTGGGTGGCAACGTGACCGAGAACGCCGCCCCGCGGCCCCGCAGCAGCGCCGGGTGGCTGTCCTGCGCGGTGGCTTCCAGGTCGTTGGGGTAGTAGTTCGCCCCGCGGATGATGATGAGGTCCTTGAGCCGTCCGGCGATGAACAGTTCGCCGTCGAGCAGGAATCCCATATCGCCGGTGCGCAGGAACGGCCCGCGCCCGGTGTCGGAGAGGAACGCCGAGAAGGTTTCCTCCGTTTCGGTCGGCTTGCCCAGGTAGCCCTGTGCAACGCTGGCCCCGGCGACCCAGATTTCCCCGACCTCGTCGGGGCGGCATTGCCGCCGCGTGACCGGATCGGCGATCACCGCCTCCACACCGTGCTGCACCGTGCCGCAACCGATGAGCGTCGCCGCACCCGGGTGCTCGGGCGGCACGTCGACGACGTGGTGGTCGCGCAGCGCGACCGGGTCGACGTGCCGCCGCACCGGTTCGGCGGACTCCGTCCCGGCGGTCACCAGCAGGGTCGCCTCGGCCAGCCCGTACACCGGCCGGAACGCGGTGTCCCGGAAACCCGCCGGGGCGAAGGCGTCGGCGAACCGCTGCAAGGTGGTGGGATTCACCGGTTCGGCACCCGACATCGCCGTCGTCCAGTGCGACAGGTCCAGCGCCGCCCGTTCGGCGGCGCTGGAGCGTTCCACGCACAGGTCGTAGGCGAAATTCGGGGCGACACTGACATTCGCGCCGGATTCCGACAGCGTTTCCAGCCACCGCATCGGGTGCTGGATGAATGCCTCGGGCGGCATCAGATAACAGCTGCCGCCCAGGTACAGCGTGCCGAGCATCGCCCCGATCAGACCCATGTCGTGATGCAGCGGCAGCCAGGACGCCACAATGGTGGACTCGTTGCCGTCGATCGCCCGACGGATGGCCTCCAGGTTGGCGAGCAGGTTGCGGTGGGTCAGCACAACACCTTTCGGCGAACTCGTGGAGCCCGAGGTGTACTGCACCAGCACCGGTGCATCCGGGTCGAGGTTGGGGGCTACCCAGTGGGCGGCGATGTCGGCTTCGTCGACGTCGGTCGTACACCACCGCAGGGCGGCGGTGTCGGCCATGCCGTCCATCGCGGCCTTGAGTTCCGGGTGCGAGTCCGCGGTGGTCAATACGAAGCCCGCTCCCGCATCGGCGACGATCGAGGCGACGCGGGTGAGGACCCGGGTCCGCACCGGCGGATGCACCGGGATCGCAACGGCGCCGGCATAGATGCAGCCGAAAAGGCCGGCGATGAAGTCCAACCCGGAGGGGCACAACACCAGCACCCGTTCACCGGCGGCGCCCTGCCGTTGCAACCTGCACGCGATTGCCCGGGCCTGGAGGTCGAGCTTGTGGTAGCTGAGCCGATGGTGTTCTGCGCCGCCACTCGAGTAGTCCGCGTAGTCGAACACCATCTTGTCGCGATACCGCACGGCCCGGTGCCGCATCAGGTGAAGCAATGTCGCCGGCGCGATCAGTCGACTCTCGTTTAACATCTGACCACCTAGTCGCGATCTGAATAATCCGAAGCAAGCCACCTTGCCCGCTCGCACCGCCACGCCCCCCGCGTGCGCGTCATGCGCAGGAGCCTATGCCCCGAGCAGCGTAGTCCGCGATGTCTGAGCCGAATAGAGTAGTGGTGGCGCCCAAATAGAGTAGTAATTACGTGCATCAATTCGCGGTTGCGCTTTCTAGGATGGGTGGCGTGACAACGACAATCAACATCGATACCCCGGATGGTCCGATCGATGCCATGCTGGACCTGCCCGAAAAACAAGGCCCCCGTCCCGGTGTGGTGGTGATCCACCCGCCGATCGGCGCTACCGACGGGGACAAGGAGGCGATCTCGCAGCGGATCGCTGCGGCGGGATACCTCGCCGCCACCCCGAACCTGTTCGCCCACGGCGGCCGGATCCGTTGCGTCACCAGGGTGTTTCGGGACCTGTTAGCCAAACAAGGCCGTGCCCTCGACGATATCCTCGCCACTCGAGATCATCTCCGGTCGATGCCGGAATGCTCCGGACAAGTGGGCATCGCCGGATTCTGCATGGGCGGCCAGTTCGCATTAGTCATGGCGCCCAAAGGTTTTAGCGCCTCAGCGCCCTTCTACGCCACGCCGCTGCCCCGCAACCTCGCCGACATGTTGGACGGTGCGTGCCCGATTGTGGCCAGCTTCGGCCGTCTGGATCCGCTCGGGGTGGGCGCACCGGGACGGTTGCGTAAGGCTGTCGAGCGCAACGGCATCACCGCGGACATCAAGACCTATCCGCACGCCGGGCACAGCTTCGCCAACGACATTCCCGGTCAAACCCTGGCCCGGATCACCGGATTCGGCTACAACGAGGCCGCCACCGAGGACGCCTGGACCCGGGTGTTCGCGTTTTTCGACGAACATCTGCGCGCCAGCGTGTCCACCTAGAACAACTTGCCCGTCGCTATTGTGGTCATCCCTGGGGATGCTCGGGCGCGCTTGTCAGCAGATCCGATCGGGCGCCCATCGAGCGGCCCAACGCCGCTACCTCTGCATCCAACCCGGGCAGCAGCTCCCGCGCGGACTTCGACATCGAGCGCTCCCCGATCGGTGTGGCCAGCAGCGGACGCAGCCACCGCGCCAAGCCGACCCAACGCGGGCAATTCACGCGGTGTTTGCGGGCCTCGATCCCGCTGACGAAGGCTTTTCCGCAGTCCTGCACCGACGTCACCGTGTTACCGGGGCCCTGCATGGTGAGCATCTCCCGGAACGTCGCCAGGTCGGCTTTAGCGTCGCGCAGCAACGGCGTGTCGATCAACGCCATATGCGCCGAGCCCACGTCCACACCCAGATAGGCAAGCTCGAGCCGCAGGGTATTCGCGAAGTGCTCAACCCCGGCCTTCGACGCGCTATACGACGCCAGGCCCGGGGCACCCCCATAGGCCGCCAACGAAGACACCACCAAGATGTAGCCACGGCGGTCGATCAGCGAGGGCAACGCCGCTCGCACCGTGTGAAACACCCCGAGCACGTTGACGTCGAGGACCCGCTTGAACGCCAACGGATCGACCTGCCGCACCGAGCCGTAGCTCAGAATACCGGCGTTGGCGACCACGGTGTCGATACCGCCGAACCGTTCCACCGCCCGGTCAGCGGCGGATTGCAGCGCCCCGAGATCACGCACGTCGGCGACCGCCGTCATCACCCGGTCCTCGCCGAGCGAAGCGGCTAACTCGTTGAGCCGCACCATATCCAGGTCGACCAGCAGCAGCCGGGTGCCCTTGCGGTGCAGGCGGTGAGCGACTTCGGCGCCGACCCCGCCCGCGGCGCCGGTGAGGAACACCACCTGGTCGCTCAGCGGTTTTGGGGCTGGGGCGCGCGCCGACCGGCCCATCGAGATGTTCATCAGCGGTTCCCCAATGCTTCCACCCGGGCGCTGGTGGAGCGCCCCAGCGCGGCGACCTCGGTATCCAGCTGGTGCAGCAGCTGCGACGTGGAGCTGCGGACCAGCGATTCGACCATGCCGGTGGACAACACCGGCTTGAGCCAGCGGAACAGCCGCACCCAGCCCGGACAGTACACGTGGCTGCGGCGCCGTTCGATGCCGTCGACGAACGCCGCCGCGCACCGGTCCACCGAGGTGGTAATGCTCAACGGCCAGGGCAATTTGGCCAGCATCGCCCGGAATGCCGGCAATTCGTCGCGGCACTCACGGACCAGCGCCGTGTCGATGAAGGACATGTGGGCCGAGCCGACGGCGACCCCACGGTGGCCCAACTCCAGCCGCAGCCCGTCGGCGAGGTGCTCGACGCCGGCTTTGGCGGTGTCGTAGGAGGTGCTGCCCGGTGACGCGGCGTACGCCGAAAGCGACGATACGATCAGCACATAGCCGCGGCGTGCGAGCACCGCGGGCAACGTGGCCCGCACGGTGTGGAAGACGCCGAGCACGTTGATGTCGAGGACGCGTTTGAACGCGTCCGGATCGACCTGCAACACCGAGCCGTTGCTGGCGATTCCGGCGTTCGCCACCACGGCGTCGATACCCCCGAAGCGGCGCACGGCCGCATCCGCCGCGGATTGCAGCGCCGCCAGATCCCGCACATCGGCGGATACGGTCAGCACCCGATCGTCGCCGAGGTCGGCGGCCAGTTCCGCCAGGCCCGCCTCGTCGACATCGGTGAGCACCACCGTGGCGCCCTTGGCGTGCAGCCGCCGGGCCACCGCTGCCCCGATGCCACCAGCACCGCCGGTGATGAAGATGACTTGAGCATTCACCGATTTCATGGCGGCTAGCCTTCCGGCGCTCCGGTGGTCAGTCGGACGGTGACGGTGACGCGTCCGTTCTGGTCGCGCCGGGCGACGGCGTGCCCGGCGCGCTCCGTGCCGTCGAGGCGCAGCGTCAGGGGCCGGCCCTCGCCGAGAAAGTTCCGCCACCAGGTCTTCGCCTCGGGGATCCAGACGTCGATGACGAATTTGTCGCCGGCGCGGCGACAGGTCACCGGGATGCTGAACCGCCGCCCGGAACGCGGTCCGGTATAGCTGAGGATGGGTCAACGTGTTGGTTGCGGGTGAGGTATCGGTTCACCATCCCGCCCAGGCGCGGTGAGGTGGCCACCGCGGCCACCGGCGCGTTGAAAACCGGCGCGGCCGCGCGTATCCAGAATCGTTCCAGTGTT
>PPEA01000687.1 GCA_002967005.1 Mycobacterium talmoniae | reverse complement strand
AGCGACGGTTTGGCGAAGGTCACCACGGCGAGGACGCCGCCGGGGCTCACCAGCGAGCCCAGCCGCCGCAACGCGGCCCGGGTGTCCTCGAGGTGATGCAGGGCGGCGTTGGAGACCACCGCATCGAAGCCCCGCGCGGGCAGGTCGGCGGTCATGATGTCCGCGTGGACCCAGTCGACCGGCAGCGCCGGGAACCGGGCCCGGGCCCGCTCCAGGACGGGCGCGTCGAGGTCCATCGCGGTAACCCGCGGCACCCGGCGGGACAGCCGGGCGGCGAGGAATCCGTCGCCGCATCCGACGTCGAGAACCCGCCGCGCGGTGGGCGACACCTGGGCATCGAGCAGCCGATCGTAGTGAATGTTGATGTTCCACGGTCGGTCGGCCATCCGAGCTGTATACCACCGCCGCGGGTCGCCCGGCTCGCCTACTGGACGTGGCGCAAAAGTCGGCGTATACCACCAGGTAGAGACGCTGAACAGGCCGCATTGTGACCGGTTCCGTATCCGCCACCATCCATCGGGCGGGAGGGACACCATGTCATCCGCATACCGCCGTCACCGCATCGCCGCCGGGGCGGCGGGCGTCATTGCCGCCGGAGCCGCCGTCGCTGCGCTGATCACCGCCCCCGCCTCGCGCGCCGATCCGGGTGCCGGGTGTGAGAACCAGGACCTCGGGACCGTCTGCGACGGCCCGATCCGCCCGGACAACACGTTCAAACGCTGCAGCGCGGTAGGCGCGCTGTACATCGGTAAGGGCCGTTTCCTGCCGGCTCGCGAGGCCTGCTGGGTCGTCGACCTGAACACCAACCCGGACTTCGGGGCCGGCCTGCCGCCGTACCACATCGGCGGATAGCAAACACCGCCAACGACGGGCGCACCGGAGGTAGTCTCATTGCCCAGCCGTGCTGGGCGGCGCGCCAGCGATCACGCGGGAAGGGGCGGAACCGTGAAGCGATACATCTTCGCCGGACTGGTTGGCGTGCTGATGGGCGGGGGGCTGATCGTGTCGGCGCCGACGGCCAGCGCGGGATGCATCGACGCCCAGTTGCTGCTGTTCCCCGGCACCCCGAAGTGCGACGGCCCCATCCTGCCCGATGGCTCGTGGCGACGCTGCGTGGTCTACTCCGCCCCGCCCGGCGACCCGTACTCCCAGCCGGACTGTCACCTGATGGGGCCGAACGTGGAGCACATCGTCCACCCGTTTTATGACCCGCCGACCCACATCGACCCGTAAGGTCCTACCCCATCAGCTGGGCGGCCACCGTCGCACCGAGTTCCCAGCACGCCTCGAGGTCGTTCTTGGTCGGCTTACCCGAAACCAGCACGTATTCCGCGGCTTTCGTCCAACCCAGCCCGGTGGTGATCGAGTCGACGGCGCGCTCGGCCCCTTCGGTGCCCTCGTTACCGTGCAGGTACAGCCCGAACGGTCGCCCCCGGGTGGAATCCAGGATCGGGTAATAACAGACGTCGAAGGCGTGCTTGAGGGCGCCGCTGACATAGCCCAGATTGGCCGGGCTGCCCAGCAGGTAACCGTCGGCGTCCAGCATGTCGGCCGGGGAGACGCTCAACGCGGGCCGACGTACCACCTGCACGCCCTCGATCTCGGGGTCGGTGGCGCCGGACAGCACCGCCTCGAACAGTTGTTGGCAGTACGGCGACGGGGTGTGATGCACGATCAGCAGCGATTTCGTCATTCGCGTCCCTGCAGCTCGACGGCTTTTTTCATCGCCGCCCGGGCGCGGCGCCGGTCCCCGGCGTAGTCGTAGGCCCGCGCCACCCGATACCAGCGCCGCCAATTCTCCGGGTCGCTGTCCAGTTCGTCACGGACGGTGGCGAACAGGGCGTCGGCCGCGTCCCGCTCGATGCGACCGGACGGCCGGCGCGGTAACGCGCTGACGTCGAGCTCCAGCCCGTCCTCGGCGATGAGCCGGGCCAGCTTCTGGTGGGCGAACCCGGCCCGCAGGGTCGCGATCATGGCCCACAGCCCGATCACCGGCAGGGCCAGCAGCGCCACACCCAGACCGACGGCCGCGGCCCGCCCGGAGCTGATCATGAGCACCGCGATGCGGCCGAGCAGCCCGAGGTACAGCAGCATCGCCAGGCACATGAAGGCGATCAGCAGCTGGGTCCCCACGCTGCGTGGGATCATTGCAGGTCAAGCAGCGGTTCTAGGCCGATGGTGAGGCCGGGACGCTCGGCGATGCCGCGCACCGCCAGCAACACCCCGGGCACGAACGAGGTGCGGTCCAGGCTGTCATGCCGGATGGTCAGGGTCTCCCCCGCGGTGCCGAACAGCACCTCCTGGTGAGCGACCAGCCCCGCCAACCGCACCGAATGCACGGGGATGCCGTCGACATCGGCGCCGCGCGCCCCCGGCAGACCGGTGCTGGTGGCATCGGGGTTGGGCGGCAAGTCTTTTCGGGCCGCAGCGATCAGTTGAGCGGTCCGAGCGGCAGTGCCCGACGGGGCGTCGGCCTTGTGCGGGTGATGCAGTTCGATGACCTCCACCGATTCATAGAAGCGGGCGGCCTGGGCGGCGAAATGCATGGACAGCACCGCACCGATCGCGAAATTGGGGGCGATCAGCACCGCGGTACCCGGTTTGGCGTCCAACCACGACCGCACCTGGTCCAGCCGCTGCGCGGTGAAGCCGGTGGTGCCGACGACGGCGTGAATCCCGTTGTCGATCAAGAATTTCAGATTGTCCATCACGACGTCGGGGTGGGTGAAATCGATCACCACCTCGGTGCCGCTGTCGGTCAGCAGGCCCATCGGGTCACCGGCGTCGACCTGCGCGGACAGGGTCAGATCCTCGGCGGCCTCCACGGCCGCCACCATCGTCGCGCCGACCTTGCCCTTGGCGCCCAACACTCCCACTCGCATGGGTTAGAGACTAGCCGGGCATGGACAACGTCACCGATTGCCGGTACACAGGAGGAGATGCAGCAGTGTGGCCGCCACCCCGGGCACCGCGGTACCTGCGTCCCTGATCACCAGTCGACCCGCCCGGCATTTAGCCTGGTCATCCGGGGTTTTGACCCGCTCGGGTGTGAGAACCGCCGCCACCGGGTATTGCTTTCGGGCCGCGACTCATTGACCGAAGGATTGTCCACTTAAGTCACCGCTAAGCAGGTTTGAGTCCACGCGTGGGGAGACTGTAATGACCCTGGCCGAATTGCCGACCGCCGTCGGCCGTCGAGTGACCGACCCAAGACCGCTGGCCAAAGACGTCTCGGCCGAGTTCGATCAGATGTCCGGCCGGACCGTGGTCTCGGCGCTGGATATGACCACGCGTGAGCTTTTCGACCTCTTCTCGGTTGCCGCGCGGCTGCAGAGCGGGGTGACGGCCACCGACGCGCTGCACGGGACGATCGTGCTCACCGCGTTCTTCGAGCCCAGCACCAGGACCCGACTCTCCTTCGAATCGGCCGCCCACCGGCTGGGCGCTCGGTGATCAGCATCCCCGACGCGGAACACACCAGCGTGGACAAAGGGGAATCGCTGGCCGACACCGGGATCATGTTCGACGCCTACGCCGACATCGTGGTGCTGCGCCACTTCGCGGACAGTGTGATCGAGGACATCCGCGCGCACGGCATGACGACCCCGCTGATCAACGGCGGCAACGGCCGCCGGGAACACCCCACCCAGGCCATCGCGGACTGGTATGCGCTGGTGAAATGGCGTCCCCAGCTGGCCGAGCGGTGCACCGGCGGCGACCGGCTCTCGCTGGGCATCCTCGGGGCGCCGCGCCGGATGCGCTCGCTGCGCAGCTTCCTGCTGATGGGCGCCCGGCACTTCTGCACGAGTGTCCGCGACATCACCATCATTTCCGACGATCCGCAACCGCTGGATGATGAGGTCGCGGCGCTGCTGGACCAGCAGCGCATCGAGTACCGGTGCACCACCGAATTCGCTGCGAACGCACCGGAATTCGATGTCATCTACCAGAACTCGCTCGGGTTGGAGGGACACAAGTATCGCGAACTGGAGCCGAAGTACCGCGTCGACTCCAGCACCGCCCTCAAGCCGGGTGCGGTCGTCATGCATCCGCTGGCGCGGCACGACGAGCTGGGAACCGACCTCGACGACACACCCCACAACCTGTATTTCGACCAAGCCGCGGGTGCGGTGTTTGTCCGACAAGCCTTACTGCTGGCGATCAGCGGTCGGCGCGACGCGTTAGGTAACGAAATCTGACTGTATGTGTGGCATAACAGGATTCTGGACTCTGCAACGGCTCGGGCCGGACGCGCCCGACATCGTCGACCGCATGACCGACACCCTGGGGCATCGCGGCCCGGACGGTCCCGGCACCGCGCTGCACCCCGAGTCGGGGCTGGCGATGGGGCATGTCCGGTTGGCGATCAACGACCTCAGCCCCGGCGGCAAACAGCCGCTGTCGGCGGCCGCCGGCGACGTCGTGGCGACCGTCGCCGGCGAGATTTACGGCTTCCAGCGGATGCGGGCCGAACTGACCGCGGCCGGCGAAAGCTTTCACTCCAAATCCGACAGCGAATTGGTGCTAGCCCTGTACCGGCGCTACGGGTTGGATTTCGTGCAGCATCTGCGCGGCGAATACGCGATCGCCCTCGTCGATTTGGCCCGCGACCGGCTGGTGTTGGTCCGGGACCGGTTCGGGGTGCGGCCACTGTTTTTCCACCCGGGCACCGAGATGGTGGGCTGGGCGTCGGAAGCCAAGGCGCTGTTGGAGCATCCGGCGGTGCCGCGTCGGCTGTCGCGGTCGGCCGCGGTGAACCAGCTGGTCCAGGTCATGGTGCCCGGCTCCACGGCATTCGAGGGCATCGAATCGGTGCGGCCCGGCCACCTGGTGGTGGTCGACCGGTGCGACGGCCGGTTCCGGGTCCGCACCCAGCGGTACTGGGACCTGGATTTCCCGCACGACGGCGAATGGGATGATCTCGAACCGCAGCAGCATGTCGAGGCGGTGCGGTCGGCGATTACCGACGCGGTCGCGTTACGCATTCAGGCCGATGTCCCGGTGGGCCAATACCTGTCCGGGGGCATGGATAGCGGCGCGATCTTGGGGATGGCCAGCGCGGTGGCGCAAACCTCCCCGCAGGCGTTCACGATCGGTTTCGAGGATCCCGCCTACGACGAGTCCGACATCGCCACCAAGGTCGCCGAACACAACGACGCCCAGCTGCAGATTCGGCGCATCGGGGAGGGCCAACTCTACGACGACAACTACGTGCGGGCGGTGTGGCACAGCGAGCGGACCTTCTACAACACGCTCGGGGTGGCCAAGATGCTGCTCAGCCAAACCACCCATGCCGCGGGATTCCGCGCGGTGCTCTCCGGGGAGGGCGCCGACGAGTTGTTCGCCGGCTACCCGGCGTTCGCCCTCGACCACGCCTCCGGGCAGCTGAACCCGGCCGATGACCTGTTCGTCGGGGCGATCCTGGCGGCCCAACCGCAGCGCCATCCGGGCTTCGACCGGGTTATGGGCTTCACCCCGGGCTGGGTGCAGCCGTGGGTGTCGGCCTGGCATCGGGTCAAACCGCTGCTGGCCGACGGGCTGCTCGAGGATCTCGGCGGCTACGACCCGCTGGAGGCGGTGGCGCAAAGCCTGGATCCGGGTCAGCTCGAGCATCGCGGCCGGCTGGATAAGGCGCAGTACAGCTGGATCAAAACCATGCTGGACGGGCAGATCCTGAGCTGGGGCGGGGACCGGATGGACATGTCGCACGCCGTGGAGACCCGGCCGGCGCTGCTGGATCATCGGGTCGCCGAGACGGCGGTGCGGGTGCCGCCGGGCCTGCGGATCCGGGAGGGCACCGAGAAGTGGGTGCTGCGCGAAGCGCTGCGCTACGCGATGCCCGACTTCTTGTACCGCAAACGCAAATTCGCGTTCATGGCGCCGCCCGCGCATCGCTCGATGACCCAGTCGGCGCGGCTGTCCCGGTTGACCGACCGGTACTTGAGCCCGGACCGGATCGCCGCGGCGGGGATCTGCTCCCCGGACCGCACCCGCCGGTTTTTGACCGAGGTGCCCGCCGACAACGCCGCCGCCAACGAGCACGACAAGATCCACAATCACCTGCTGGGGCTGCACATCCTGCACGACCTGTTCGTCGCCTGACTCGCCTGTCCGCGGCCTCACCGGTCGCGAACGTGCGCGAAATGCCAGTCTTGCAGCGGTTTTGCGTACATTTGCGCACGCTCGCCGGGTAGGGCTTAGGCGTCGAGGACCACCCGGCCGTCGGCGGCCCGCGAGACACAGACCAGCATCTCGTCGTCGCCCTCGGCGACGCGGCCGCGCCGATCCACCTGGCCGGCCAGCACCTTGACCTTGCAGGTGCCGCAGAACCCCTGCCGGCAGGAGTACGGGGTGGTGGGATCCGCGTCGACCATGACGTCGAGCGCCGAGCGATCCGCCGGCACCGCCAGCACCCGCCGCGAGCGGGCCAACTCCACCTCGAACGGCGCGCCGTCCACCACCGGGGGCGGGCTGAACCGTTCGTAGTGCAGCGGCGCGTTGGCGTGCTCGTCGCGGGCGATGCGCACCGGCCTCCAGCATCTCGGCCGGCCCGCACACGTACACCGCGGTCGTCGGGCCGGCGTCGGCCAGCAGGTCCGCGGTGCCGGCGAACCCGCCGCGCTCATCGTCGGCCCACACGGTGACCCGGTCCGGGTCCACCGCCAGCACCTCATCCAGCAGCGGCATGTCACCCCGGCTGCGTCCGGCATACACCGCGCGCCAGTCGATTCCGCGAGCGTGCGCCTCCACCAGCATTGGCAAGATGGGCGTCACCCCGATGCCGCCGATCACGAACAGCACGTCGTGCTCCCCGGTGCCGAGGTAGAACGCGTTGCGGGGCCCTTCGAACAGCAGGGTGTCGCCCTCGGCGTAGCTGTCGTGCATTTCGATCGACCCGCCGCCACCGTCGGCCAGACGCCGCACCGCGATGCGGTAGTCGGTGCGCCGCCCGGGCGGGCCGCACAGCGAGTACTGGCGGCGCCGGCCCGACGGCA
>PPEA01000686.1 GCA_002967005.1 Mycobacterium talmoniae | reverse complement strand
CGATCACGGTCACCCCGATGCCCTGGTTGCGCAGCCGCTGCGCGACCGCCAACGCCATCGCCGCGAACGCGCCGACCGCCACCAGCAGCACCTCGGCGCCCAGCCCGTCGGCGGGCTCCGCCAGCACGTCGACGCCCGCGCGGCGCTGCACCGCCGGAATGTCGGCGCCGACGTCGCCCTTGGGGAACCGCAGCGCGGTGGGCCCATCATTGATGTCGAGCGCCTCGCCGAGTTCTCGCGCAGCCGGGTGGCGTCCCGCGGCGCGGCCACCCGCATCCGGGCACGATGCCCAGCATGGACAGGTCCCACATGCCGTTGTGGCTGGCGCCGTCGTTGCCGGTGACCCCGGAGCGGTCCAGCACCACCGTCACCGGCAGACGGTGCAGCGCCACGTCCATCATGATCTGGTCGAACGCCCGGTTGAGGAAGGTCGAGTAGATCGCCACCACCGGGTGCATGCCGCCCATCGCCAGCCCGGCCGCCGACGTCAGCGCGTGCTGCTCGGCGATGCCGACGTCGAACAGCCGGTCCGGGAACCGCTGCCCGAACGGGGTTAGGCCGGTGGGGCCCGGCATGGCGGCGGTGATCGCCACCACGTCGCGGCGTTTGGCGCCGTATTCGATCAGCGCCTCGGAGAAGGTAGCCGTCCAGCCCGGCCCGGGCACGGCGATCGCCGATCCGGTCAGCGGGTCGATCACCCCGCAGGAGTGCATCTGCTCGGCGTCGTCGTTTTCGGCCGGCGGGTAGCCCATGCCCTTGCGGGTCACCACGTGCACGATCACCGGGCCGCCGTACCCGCGGGCGCGCTGCAGCGCCGCTTCCACCGCGTGCTCGTCGTGCCCGTCGACCGGCCCGACGTACTTGAGCCCCAGATCGGTGAACAGCAGCTGCGGGCTCAGCGCGTCCTTGATGCCGACCTTGACGCTGTGCACCGCGTGGTAGGCCAAATCGCCGACGATCGGGATCCCGCGGATCAGTCGGCGGGTCTCGTCCAGCAGCCGCTCATAGCCGGGCTGCAGCCGCAGCGCCGCCAGGTGCTCGGCGAATCCGCCGATGGTCGGGGCGTAGCTGCGCCCGTTGTCGTTGACGACGATCACCACCGGCCGGTGCGCGGCGGCGATGTTGTTCAACGCCTCCCAGCACATGCCGCCGGTCAGCGCGCCGTCACCGACGACGGCCACCACGTGCCGGTTGCGGTGCCCGCTCAGCTCGAACGCCTTGGCCAGCCCGTCTGCGTAGGACAGGGCCGCGCTGGCGTGGCTGGATTCCACCCAGTCGTGTTCGCTTTCGGCGCGGGACGGATACCCCGACAGGCCGCCCTTTTTGCGCAGCGTCTCGAAGTCGGGGCAGCGGCCGGTCAACATCTTGTGCACGTAGGCCTGATGGCCGGTGTCGAAGATGATCGGGTCGTGCGGCGAGTCGAACACCCGGTGCAGCGCCAGCGTCAGCTCCACCACCCCGAGGTTGGGGCCCAGATGCCCGCCGGTGGCGGCGACTTTGTGGATCAAAAACTCGCGGATCTCGGCAGCCAGATCGGTGAGTTGGGCCTGCGAAAGGTGTTGCAGATCGGCCGGCCCACGGATCTGTTCAAGCATCAGGCCAGTCTACGCACGACACCACCGCTGCTCGCCGAATCTGGTCCGCACCACCGGCCCGGCGCCGACGTATCGTCGGAGTTATGCACGCCGAGGAGATCGCCGAGGACTTCCCGGTGATCAGCATCGACTCCGACGCGCTGGACGCGGCCCGGCTGCTGGCCGAGCACCGGCTGCCCGGGATCGTGGTCACCGACGCCGCCGGCAAGCCCTACGCGGTGCTGCCGGCCTCCCAGGTGGTCCGGTTCATCGTGCCCGGCTACGTGCAGGACGATCCCTCGCTGGCCGGGGTGCTCGACGAGTCCATGGCCGACCGGGCCGCCGAGAAGCTGGGCGGCAAGACGGTGCGCGAGGTGCTGCCCGAGCATCTGCGCAACGTGCCGCCGGCCCACGCCGACGACACCATCATCGAGGTGGCCGCCACCATGGCCCGGTTGCGCAGCCCGCTGATCGCGGTGGTCAAGGACGGTTCCCTGCACGGGGTGATCACCGCGTCGCGGCTGCTGGCCGCCGCGCTCAAGCACTGAGCCACGCGGGCTGCTGATACCGTTTGGACCGGTGTGCCGGGAAGTCTGGTCGGCGTGAGATGTCCCATGACCAGGAGTGCATCGTGAGCCCCGGCCCGTGACCGTCATCGCGATCACCGTGTTCGCGGTCGCCTACGCGCTGATCGCCAGCGACCGGATCAACAAGACCCTGGTGGCGCTGGCGGGCGCGGCGGTGATCGTCTGCCTGCCGGTGATCGGCGCCGACGACATCTTCTACTCCCGCGACACCGGCATCGACTGGGATGTCATCTTCTTGCTGCTGGGCATGATGGTCATCGTCAGCGTGCTGCGCCAGACCGGGGTGTTCGAGTACATCGCGATCTGGGCGGCCAAACGCGCGGGCGGCTCGCCGCTGCGGGTGATGATCCTGCTGGTGCTGGTCACGGCGTTCGCGTCGGCGCTGCTGGACAACGTCACCACGGTGCTGCTGATCGCCCCGGTCACCCTGCTGGTCTGCGACCGGTTGGCGATCAACGCCGCCCCGTTTCTGATGGCCGAGGTGTTCGCCTCCAATATCGGCGGCGCCGCCACCCTGGTCGGGGATCCGCCCAACATCATCATCGCCAGCCGCGCCGGGTTGACGTTCAACGCGTTCCTGCTGCATCTGGCCCCGATCGTGGTGATCGTCATCGCCGTGTTCGTGGCGCTTTTGCCCCGGCTGTTTCCGGGTTCGTTCACGGTGGACGCCGCCCGGGTCGCCGACGTGATGGCGCTGCACGAGGGTGAAGCGATCCGCGACCGCAGACTGCTGATCAAGTGCGGGGTGGTGCTGGCGTTGGTGTTCGCCGCCTTCATCGCCCACGCCCCGCTGCACACCGAGCCGTCGGTGGTGGCGCTGCTGGGCGCCGGTGTACTGGTGGTGATCTCGGGGCTGGAACGCTCCGACTATCTGGCGAGCGTCGAATGGGAGACGCTGCTGTTTTTCGC
This sequence comes from Mycobacterium talmoniae, assembly GCA_002967005.1. Classification (GTDB taxonomy): domain Bacteria; phylum Actinomycetota; class Actinomycetes; order Mycobacteriales; family Mycobacteriaceae; genus Mycobacterium; species Mycobacterium talmoniae. Next base: position 4,016 of record PPEA01000686.1, on the reverse strand, counting down.
CGGACTCTTCATCATGGTCGGCGCCCTGGTGAAAACCGGCGTGGTCAGTGACCTGGCGCACGCAGCCACCCAGGTGACCGGCGGTAACGCACTGCTGGCCACCCTGGGGATCCTCGGGGTGTCCGCCCCGGTGTCCGGGGTCATCGACAACATCCCCTACGTCGCGACCATGACCCCGATCGTCGCCGAACTCAGCGCCGCCCTGCCCGGCCACGTCCACCAGGACGCGTTGTGGTGGGCGCTGGCCCTGGGCGCGGACTTCGGCGGCAACCTGACCGCGGTCGGCGCCAGCGCCAACGTCGTCATGCTCGGAATCGCCCGCCGCGCAGACAATCCCATCTCGTTTTGGGAGTTCACCCGCAAGGGTGCGGTGGTTACTGTGGTCTCCGTCGCACTCGCGGGGCTCTACCTGTGGCTGCGCTACTTCGTGCTGGGCTAGGTCACGGATGGGTCTCGCGGCGAAACCGGAAATAAGTTAAGGTGTCTAACATGATGCGGCATCTCACCCTGCGCGCTGGCGCCGTCTTGGCTTCGCTCGGCATCGCGGCCGTGGCGTTCCCGGGAACCGCCGCCGCCGACTCGACCGACGACTACCCGATCCCCCGCCGGATTATCGCGACGACCTGCGACGCCGAGCAGATCCTGGCCGCCACCCGGGACACCTCCCCGGTGTACTACGAGCGGTACATGATCGACATGCACAACAAGTCGCCGGACGTCCAGCAGGCGACCATCGACAAGATGCACTGGTTCTTCTCGCTGTCCCCGGCCGACCGCCGGGCGTACTCGGAGGAGATGGCCACGCACTACCCGCCCGACCCGCTGACCACCCAGTGGCCCAACCACGCCAAGCTCTTCTTCAACAACAAGGGTGTGGTGGCCAAATCCACCGAGGCGTGCGCGGGGTACCCGGCGGGCGACATGTCGGTGTGGGACTGGACCTAAGGGTCCGCGCTCAGCTGCGATAGCGCCGGAAACGGCCAAACAGCGGCACGGCCAGCGCCGCGTTGTAGACGACGCCACCGACCAGATACGGCCACCAAGTGCCGTGGTCGCTGGCCACCCAGAACGCTTTCGCGGGCCAGTACGGCGGCAACACACCGAACGCCAGATTCCAGCCGGATCCGATGAACCAGGGCAGGCAGGGCAGCCCGGCGATGAGCATGCCCAGCGCGCGCAGCGCGGCCAGGCCTTGAATCTTGTTGTGGGCCATGGCCACAATCAGCAGCAGGGTCACCACCGCGGACAGCCCGGCCAGCACCCCGATCGGGATCAGCGCGGGCACCAGCCCGGGTGCGAGGAGTCCGCTGCACGACATGGTCGCGATCACGTAGCCGGTGGTGACCACGATGACGGTGCCGGCACGGTAGCCGAAGAACACCCCCAGCGGCACCGGGGTCACCCGCAGCGCGGCCAGGGTGCCGGCGTCGACCTCGTCGAGGACCAGGAACGCGGCCAGGCCGCCGACGATGATGATCGACGTCAGCAGCAGGAAGGCGGTGAGGACCAGCGGGTAGTAGGGCACCAGGTCGAAGTGGTAGCGCTCGGCCAGCAGTGCGGTGAACCGCGGGGTCAACACGGCGACACCAGTGGTCCAGATGACCGGGGCGAGCACGATCATGACGAGCAGCGGGTCACGGTAGGTGCCGCGAAGATCGTTGCGGCCGAACGCCGCCAGCGCCCGCGCGCCAGCCATCACGACCCCCGTTCGATGACGTAGCGGCCGAACAGCGTCTTGGCCGCCCGGCACAACCCGGCAATGCACAGCACCGGATAGCCCACCGCGTAGGCCACCTGCCAGGGCGCCAAGCTCACCTGGTGGAACGCGGTGCCGAACAACAGCAACGGGCCCTGGGTCGGGATGAGGTAGAGCAGCGGAGTCGGCCACACGCCGGAGTAGTGCAGGATCGGCAACGTCATCACGGCCAGCGGGATGGTGGCCGCCAAAAACCAGTCGCTGATCGAGGCGAACGGCAACGAGGTGACGAACCCGACCAGCAGCATCACCAGGGTCGCCAGCAGCGCCCCACTCACCAACGGCACCGGGCGGTAGCCGACACCGTCGACCGTCGCCACCACCACCGCCACCGCTAGCGAGATCGCCGCCAGCAGCGCCAGTTTGGCGGCCAGGTACTCGCCGAACCGCAGCGGGGTGGCGATGACCGCCGACAGGGTGCGCTCCTGCTTTTCGAAGAACACGGTGCCCGCGATGAAGAAAAACCCGATGATCGCCGTATCGCCCAGCAGCACATAGGGTTCGGCGACCGGGCGCAACCCGGCGGGCATCGGCACCAGCACCGCCAGCCAGATCAGCCCGGAGAAGACGGCGGCGTGCAGGAACTTTTGCCGCACCTGCAGCATCAGCTCCAGGCGCAGCGCATTGACCAGCCGGGTCACGCCAGCCGCCGCCCGGTCACCTCGACGAAGACGTCGTCGAGGCTGGCCTCCCGGCTGTGGATGGTTTCCACCTGGTGATCGCGCAGCACCGCATGAAAGGCCGGGTCGTCGGCGAGGGTTTCCATCGGGAAGTCCGCGGTGGCCAGCCGGCCCCGGTCGCCGCGGTAGGCCACCCGCACCAGCCGCTGGCTGCGGGCGATCTTCAGCTCGCTGGGCGTGTCGAGCGCGACGATGGCCCCGTCGACGACGAACGCCACCCGGTCACACAACGCGTCGGCGGTCCCCATGTCGTGGGTGGTGAGAAAGATGGTGCGGCCGCGGGCCTTCAGATCCAGCACCATCTGCTTGACGGTGCGGGCGTTGACCGGGTCCAGACCGGAGGTGGGTTCGTCGAGGAACAGCAACTCCGGATCGTGGATCAGCGCGCGGGCGAACGTCAGCCGCATCTGCATGCCCTTGGAGTAGGCGCCCACCCGAGTGTGGGCGTGCTCGGCCAGCCCGACGGCGTCCAGCAGCGCCATCGGGTCCGCGGTGGGACCGTCGTACAGCGCGGCAAAAAACCGCAGGTTCTCCAGCCCGGTGAGCTTCTGATAGTGGTTGGGCAGCTCGAACGAGACGCCGATGCGCTGGTAGTAGTCCGGCCCCCACTCCCGCGGGTCTTTGCCCCACACCGCGGCCTGGCCGCCGTGGCCGCGCAGCAGGCCGATCAGCAGTTTCTGGGTGGTCGACTTGCCGGCACCGCTGGGGCCGAGGAAGCCGAAGATCTCGCCGCGGTGGACCGAGAAGTCCATCCGCCGGATCGCGGGCCGCGGCGCTTTCGGATAGGTGTACGTCAGCCCGCGCACCCGGATCACCTCGGGGTCGGCGATCTCCCTCTCAACCAGCATGCTGCCGACTATACTGAAGCTTCAGAAATTATTGAAGACAATGGAGAGGGGTGTTCGGGTGGCGCCGGAAGCCAATGTCGAGATGGCCGAGCAGCTCGCGCTGTCGCTCACCAACCTTGGGCTGCAGCGCATGACCGCGCGCGTGCTGGCCACGCTGCTGTTCACCGAACAACCCACCCTGACCATGGGGGAGCTGGCCGATCAACTGCAGGCCAGCGCCGGCGCGATCTCCGGGGCGCTGAAGATGCTCACCTCGGTCGGCCTGGCCGAACGGGTTCCGGTGCCGGCCAGCCGGCGCGATCACTACCGGCTCCGCGACGACGCCTGGGCGGTGCTGTTCACCAATCAGAACGTCACCCTCGCTGCCATGCAGGACGCCGCCGAGGCCGGCATCGCCGCCACCGGTGCCGACAGCCTGGCCCGCCAGCGACTCACCCAGATGCGCGACTTCTACACGTTTTTGCTCGCCGAGATTCCAGCGGTGCTGGACCGCTGGCGGCAGCGCGCTAACGGATCAGCAGCGCCACACACTCCACGTGGTGGGTGAGCGGGAACGCGTCGAACACCCGGAGCTGCTCGACGGTGTACCCGTGCTGCCGGTACAGCCCGATATCGCGGGCGAAGGACGCTGCCTCACAACCGATGTGCACCACCCGTGACACCGCGGCGCCGGCCAGCAGGTCGATCACCTCGCGCCCGGCCCCGGCCCGCGGCGGGTCCAGCACCGCCACC
>PPEA01000685.1 GCA_002967005.1 Mycobacterium talmoniae | reverse complement strand
CCTCGACGAGCTACCGCGGGTGCTGGCCGACCCGCCTTGGTTGCGACCCAAGCGTGACCGGCCGCTGGTGGACCGGCTCGAGCCGCTCGCGTCGGCCCCGGTGGCGACCTGGTACGACGGCGAACGCGATGAGTGGGCGAAATCTGGCAGCTACCTTGCCGACGACCCGATCGCGACGGCACAGGAACTAGCCGAGTCGATGTGCGCGACGCGCTACTGGGATGCGGCCGAGGTACCCGACAGCCTGCAGCAGGATCTGGCGGCTGCGCTGGCGTCCGGCGATGTCGCGGCCAGCGTCGCCGCCTTCCAAGCGTGGGCGCAGGCGTACAAGGCGGCATCCCGATACGGCAGCTCCGCGCAAGTCAACCCAAACTTGCTGTGCAATAGGGCCGAAGCAGTCCTGGATGCGATCTCCCCCGGCTTCGGGCTGCGGCTGTGGAATGCGTTGGCCGGCGGCTACGACAGTCATTACCGCGCGGTGATCTATGTGCTGGCTCGCCACGGCGTCGACGGGGTGCCCGGGCTCGTCGGTTTGGTCCGGCGCCGCCCCAATGAATACCTGGGCGCCGCAAGAGTATTCGGTGCTGTGGAGCTCGCCCCGCTGGTTGCACGCGCCTATCGCAAGTTGAAGACGCTGCGGGAGTCCGCCATCGACTGGTTGCGTGCGCATCCCGAACACGCCGCGGGCGGGTTGATCCCAGCGGCGATCGGCGCACCCGGGGAGACCCGCGACAACGCTGAAGCCGCCCTGCGGTTCCTTGCCATCGATGGATCGCGGGAACTCATTCTGGCGACGGCGGCGAAATACGATCGCGAGGAGGTGACCGCAGCCGTGGTCGCCATGCTCGACGAGGACCCGACCGAGCTGTACCCAACCAAACGTCCCAAGCTGCCCACCTTTTGGAACCCCACAGCGTGGCGGCGCCCGATGCTGACCACCGGCAAGGCGATCCCGTTGACGGCGGTCGATCACTTCGGCACCATGCTGGCCTTCCCCACCGCCGACGGCATCTACGCTGGGGTCACCCAGGTGACGGCATCCTGCACCCGCGACTCGCTGGCGCCTTCGGCTGGGACCTGTTCACCGCCTGGCTCAATGCCGCTGCACCGACGAAGGAGTCGTGGGCGATGACCAGTCTCGGGCTGCTGGGCAATGACGACACCGCCCGCCAACTCACCCCCCTGTTGCGGGCCTGGCCCGGCGAATCGCAGCACAAACGCGCAGTCACCGGCCTGGATGTGCTCGAAGGCATCGGCTCCGACGTGGCCCTGATGATGCTCAACGGTGTCGCGGGCAAGGTGAAATTCAAGGCCCTGCAAGACCGGGCCCGCGAGAAGATCGACCAGATCGCGCTAAACCGCGGCCTGACCACTGCCGAGCTGGAGGACCGGCTGGCCCCGGACCTGGGTTTGGACGCCGACGGCACGCTACTGCTGGACTTCGGCCCGCGTCGGTTCCGGGTCGGCTTCGACGAGGCGCTCAAACCGTTCGTGCGCGACGCCGACGGCGCCCGGCTCAAAGAACTGCCCAAGGCCCGCCGCGACGACGACACCGAGTTGGCCGCGGCCGCCGCCACGCGGTGGAAAACCCTGAAAAAGGGTGCCCGCACCGTCGCCGGCCAACAGCTGCTGCGCCTGGAGTTGGCGATGTGTACCCGCCGCCACTGGGACACCGAGGTGTTCGAACAGTTCTTGGCCGGCCACCCGCTGGTGCGTCACCTGGTGCGCCGGCTGGTGTGGGCGGTCTACACCGAGACGGACACCATCCAGCGCTGCTTCCGGGTCGCCGAGGACGGCCAATACACCGACGCCGACGACGAACCGGTCACCCTGCCCACCGGCGCGCTGATCAGGTTGCCGCATCCGCTGGAGCTGTCCTCCGACGACCGTACCGCGTTCGGCCAACTGTTCACCGACTACGAACTGCTGCAACCCTTCCCGCAACTCGACCGCGACACTTACCGGCTGACCGACGCCGAACGGGCCGCCACCGAGCTGACCCGATGGGCCGACCTGACCGTTCCCATCGGAAAGATCCTGGGGCTGACCAACCGGGGCTGGGAACGCGGTGAGCCCGAGGACGCCGGTGTCGTCATGGAAATGGTGAAACCGCTAGCCGGCGGATCGGCCCTAGTGGCCGAGCTGTCCGACGGGCTCTCCATCTCCACCGGAACGATCGACGCGTTTGCCGCCGAGCAGCAGATCATCCGGGTATTCGTCGGGGGACCGGGACGGTGGGGTACCGATCGCCCCCAACACACCTTCGGCGGACTCGACGACATCACCGCCAGCGAGCTGATCCGCGACCTGGAGGCGCTCCGTAGCTAACGACGACGCGAAGCAGCTGGAACCGGTCGCACCCTGGCTGGCCGACGGCGACCCGGTGGACCTCGACGAGGAGTTCATCGCCGCGGCCCGGCCGACCCGCGCCCACCCGCCACCGCGCCTGCCTGAACCGGATTGGGCGGCCGCACGCGATGCGGCCAACTTGTACCGCAACACGATCGATCTCGACCAGACCGATCCGCAGCTGCGGGACGCGCTGGCGTCGCTGTGGGGCGGGGAACCGGGCGGCTATACCCGCGCTGAGCGCGTTGTGTTGCTGGTGCTGAGGCGCATCTACCCCCATCAAACCAGCAGCGCCGCGGTGATGCGTGCTGTCGCGGCGGACGTCGCCCTGGCCGAGGCCGCCCGGATCCTCCTCGAAAGTCTGCCGTACATCCTCTCCAGCGACGGGAGCCTCCGACAGCGCCAGTTTTTCTTGCACTCCCAACCCGACACTCGTACCTGGTACGTCCCGCCCACCCCGCAGTTGGCGGAGATCGAGATGCTGGGCCGGATGGCGTGCTTGGCCTCCGACGACGAATACGCCGAGCTGGTGAGCGTGGTACGGACCGCCGCCCCGCAGCTGCCCCCGGTGTATCGGGCGGCGTTCGCGCTCGCACTGCCCGACAGCCCGGAACTCAGCCACGAGCTGATTACCGAATTCGCCGGGGAAGACCAGCCATGGGTGTCCTGGTTGCAAGCCACCGCCACCGACCCCGACCTGATCGAGAAAGCCCGAGCTGTCCAGACCCACCGCGGTGTGCCGGTGTTCGCCGACGACGTCGCGTTGGTCAATGCGCTGGTGGTCAACCGGGGTTCGGCGGCGGTGCCGGTGCTCACCCCGTACGCCGCGCACACGACGGCCGCCGCGGCGTTGGCTCGGATCGGGCTGCCCGATGCGCTTCGGGCCCTAGCCGGCGTTGCCGGCACCAGCAAAGATCACCAACAGCTGCTACGCCGCGCGATCAAACGCTGGCCGGCGGCCGCAGTCGCCGGGCTGACCCAAGCGGTCGGCGACGGCGGCCACAACGCCGCCGCAACCCGGGTCCTCCTTGTCGATCTCGCGGCCCGCAAACCCGGGCTGGTCGCGGCGGTGCGGCCCTGGCTGACCGGCGCGGCCGGCACTGCACTCGACGACGTCACCCAACAGCTCAGCGCCGACTATGACGAGGCGAGCCTCGACGAGCTACCGCGGGTGCTGACCGACCCACACCATGAAGATCCCGCCGCTTTTCCAGCGAAACTGCCTAAGCTGCCGTCCTTTTGGAATCCGCGGGCGTGGCAGCGCCCGATGCTGCACACCGGCAGGGTGCTGCCTCTCGTGGCCGTTGACCATTTGGGCGCCATGCTGGCGTTCCACACCGGCGACGGCCACTACCCCGGCATCGCCGACGTCAAGCAGGCCTGCACGTCCGACTCGCTGGCCGGGTTCGGATGGGATATGTTCACCGCCTGGCTCAACGCCGGTGCGCCCAGCAAGGATTCCTGGGCGATGCGAAGCCTGGGCCCGCTGGGCAACGACGACACCGCCCGCCGGTTCACGCCGCTGGTGCGCGCCTGGCCCGGCCAAGCATTCCGCAAACGCGCTGTGGCCGGTCTCGATGTGCTGGCCGACATCGGCTCCGATGTGGCGTTGATGCTGCTCAACGGGATCGCGGCCAACCTTAAATTCAAAGCCCTACAAGACCGTGCCCGCGACAAAATCGACCAGATCGCCGCGGGACGCGGTCTAACCACTGCCCAACTCGAAGACCGGCTCGTCCCCGACCTCGGCCTGGATACCAACGGCACCTTGCTGTTGAACTTCGGGCCGCGCCAGTTCCGAGTCGGCTTCGACGAGCGGCTCAAGCCGTTCGTGCGTAACCTTGACGGCGCCCGGCTCAAGGAACTGCCCAAGGCCCGTCGCGACGACGACGCCGAGCTGGCCGGCGCGGCAACCGCCCGCTGGAAAGCCCTCAAAGCGGATGCCCGCACCGTCTCCGGTCAGCAACTGCTGCGGCTGGAGCTGGCGATGGGAGCCCACCGGCGGTGGGATCTGGCGGACTTCGAGCCGTTCCTGGCTCGCCATCCGCTGGTACGCCACCTAGTGCGCCGGCTGATGTGGGCGGTCTACACCGAGGCCGGCACCGTCGAACGCTGCTTCCGGGTCGCGGAGGACGGCCAATACACCGATGCCGACGATGAACCGGTCGCCCTGCCGGGAGATGCCCTGATCGGACTGCCGCACCCGCTGGAAATCTCCGCCGACGATCGCACCGCGTTCGGCCAGCTGTTCACCGACTACGAACTGCTGCAGCCCTTCCCGCAACTCGACCGCGACACTTACCGGCTGACCGACGCCGAACGGGCCGCCACCGAGCTGAACCGGTGGGCGGACCTGAACATCCCCGTCGGCAAGATCAACGGCCTGACCAGCCGCGGCTGGCAGCGCGGCGCATTCATACGCGAACTGTTAAAACCACTGCCCGACGGGTGGATCGCGGTTGCCGCGCTGTCCGATGGTTACGCCACCGAGATCGCCCACAGCTACCCCAAACAGATCACCCGGCTGTATATCGACACGCCGGACCGCCGGACCCCCGACCGGCACACCTTCGGCGAACTCGACGACATCACCGCCAGCGAACTGATCCGCGACCTGGAGGCGCTTCGTGGCTAACGACGACACCCAGCTGCAGCGGCCCCCGGCCGAAATCGCGTACGCCGACGAGCTTTCCGTCCTCACCGCCGACACCACCAGCCCCCGCCCACCGGGCTGGAACATGGACCTGCGGTCCGCGCGGGCGTTCGTCCTCGGCGACCCGGCCCGCGGTATCACCGCCAAAGTCGTCGCCCCGGTCGCCTCCATCGAACGGATGTTGGTCACCCTGGCCACCGGGCGCGGCCTGATGCTGGTCGGCGCCCCGGGCACGGCCAAGTCGCTGCTCTCCGAGCTGCTGGCGACCGCGGTCAGCGGGCTGTCCACCCTGACCATCCAGGGTGGCGCGTCGATCACCGAGGACCAGATCAAGTACTCGTGGAACTATGCGCTGCTGATCAATGAGGGTCCCAGCCCGCAGGCGCTGGTGCCGGCACCGCTGTACACCGGGATGGCGCAGGGCAAGGTGGTGCGGTTCGAAGAGATCACCCGCACCCCGCTGGAGGTGCAGGACAGCCTGCTGGGCATGCTGTCCGACCGGGTGATGGCGGTCCCGGAACTGTCCGGCGCGGCCGGCATGCTGTACGCCCGCGAGGGATTCAACGTGATCGCCACCGCGAACACCAAGGACCGCGGTGTCAACGAGATGAGCGCCGCGCTCAAACGCCGGTTCGACTTCGAAACCGTGTTCCCCATCCTGGATTTCGACGCCGAACTGGATCTGGTGGCCCGCGCGTCGACGACGCTGCTGGAGCGCAGCGGCATCCCGGTGACCGTCCCCGAGCCGGTGCTGGAGTTGCTGGTGCGCACCTTCCGGGATCTGCGGGACGGCGGCGGCGGGTCGGCGATGGATCGGCTCACCGCGGTGATGTCCACCGCGGAGGCGGTCAACGTCGCCCATGCGGTCGGGGTGCGGGCCTGGTTCTTGGACCAGCGTGCCGGCACCCCGGCCGATTTGGTGGAAAGCATCGCCGGCACCGTCGTCAAGGACGACGCCGACGACCGGGCCAAGCTGCGGCGCTACTTCGAGCAGACCGCGGCGCAGCGCAACGGGACGCATTGGCAGCAGTTCTACGCCGCCCGCGACCGGCTGCCCTGAGCATGCGCCCGAGCCGACAATCGTTGGGGTGCGGCACCATTCGCCGGCCTGTGCCCGGCTGGTGGTCGCCGAGATCGAGCGGCTGCACCCGGCGCACGTGCTGATCGAGGGCCCCTGCGACATGAACGGGCGCCTCGATGAACTCGACGCCGGGCACCGGTTGCCGATCGCGGTGTACAGCTACCTGTCGGCGCCGGGAGTCCACCGCGGCTCGTGGTCGCCGCTGGCCGAGCACTCCCCGGAGTGGCAGGCGTTGCGGGTGGGCCGACGTCTCGGGGCGCAGGTCGCCTTCATCGACCTGCCGGCCTGGCATGACGCGTTCGCCGAGTTGAGCAACCGCTACGCCGACGACGCCGACGCGCAGGCCGAACGGCGCGCCGAGGCCTACACCGCGGCGGTGGCACGTCAGCTGGGCGTCGACAGCCGAGACGCATTATGGGACCACCTCTTCGAATCGTTCGCCGACCCGGACGTGGGCCCGCTGGCCGACCGGTTGGGGGCGTGGTTCACCGGTCTGCGCGACGAGACCCGGGTTCACCGGGCAACGCTGCCCGCGAGGAGCTGATGGCCACCTGGATCGCCTGGGCGCAGCACCGCGGCGAGGGGCCGGTGCTGGTGGTGTGCGGCGGCTACCACGCGCCGGCGCTGGCCCGCCGCTGGCGGCAGCTGCCGGTGTCCGCTACCCCGCCGCCCGTCCCGGCACCGCCCGCCGGCGCCGATGTACGCCACGGTTCCTACCTGGTGCCGTTCAGTTTCCGCCAACTCGACGCGTTCACCGGTTACGCCTCGGGGATGCCGTCGCCGGCCTACTACCAGTGGCTGTGGGAGCACGGCGCCGCCGAAGCCGGCCGGTTGCTGCTGCACCAGAGCCGGGACCGGCTGCGCGCCAAGAAGCTCCCGGTCTCCACCGCCACCCTGCTGGCCGTGCACACCCACGCGCACGGCCTGGCGCGGCTGCGCGGACACGCCGTCCCGCTGCGCAGCGATTGGCTGGATTCGATTGCGGCCGGCTGGGTCACCGACGCCTTGGAGGCGCCGTTGCCGTGGAGTTACCGCGGCCCGCTGGCGCCGCGCACCGACCCG
>PPEA01000684.1 GCA_002967005.1 Mycobacterium talmoniae | reverse complement strand
CAAGTCCCAGCTCACTCGTCTCAGCCACCACCATGTGGTCCCGGTGAGCAGTGGCAGTGTCCGGGCTGCACCGGGTTCACCGCGCAGGTTCACCCGGCTGGACGTTCCTGGAAACTACGACGCCCGGTTCGTCGTCGTCACCCAGGGCCCGATCGATGAGGCCGTGGCCTACAGCGCCGCGTCGGCAATCAGATGACCTGGTACTCCACCGCGAACAGTCCGTTCGGCGCCGACGTCGCGCCCCGGCGGGTGGGCAGTTCGCCGTGAATGCCTTTCTGCGCCACAACGATCAGGTGTATCGCACCTGGCACACCAACGCGCGCGGGGCCGAACAGCTCAGCCACATGTTCGCGTTGATCGACGTCCTGCCCTACGGGCGCCAAGAGGTCTGGCAGGACTCACCGGACGGCTGGCCGCAGCATCCGACCTACAGCCGTTGGGCGAGCTCGCAAGACATCGCCCGCGCCTACGGCACCGACCGCGACGCCGAGATCTCGGTGTCCTAACCCCAACCCAGGAGGTATCCGATGACCACCCCGACGACCGGCCTGACCACGATCAGCCTGGTGTGCGTGCCGACCCCCGAGCAGGACAAGGCGGTCGCCTTCTACGAATCGCTCGGGTTCGAGAAGCGGACCGATCAGCCGTTCGGTGGCGGCTACCGCTGGATCGAGGTCTACCCGCCCGAGGGCACGACCGGCATCGCGCTGGCGCCACCGCCGCCGCAGGGCGGGCCGGTGCAGCCCGCCGTCACCGGTATCACGTTGACCACCAGCGACATCGACGCCACCCACGCGGCGATGAAGGAACTCGGTGTCGACGTCGACGCGCAGGTGATGCGCCCGGGCGAGCCGGTTCCGCCGATGTTCTGGTTCCGCGACCCCACCGGGCACACCCTGATGGTCGTGCAGACCTAACCTCGCGCGCCGAGTGGGAATCTGACGACGCCGCCACCGCGTGTCGCGTCGTCAGATTCCCCCTCGCCGGGTGACTGGCGGGACGAGGCACGCTGCGGCAGCCTTGCCGCATGGTCGAACCCGACTGGCCGTTCTTGGGGGCCGAGGCGTTGGCCGCGAAGGCGATTCCCGAGCGGGCGATGCGGACGCTGTACGAACCGGTGTATCCGGGTGTCTACGCGCCGTGGGGCATCACGCTGAGCGCGCGGCAGCGGGCGCGGGCGGCGTGGCTGTGGTCGCGGCGCCGAGGCGTGGTCGGCCGGCCAACTCGGGCGGCGGCGCTACTCGGCGCGAAGTGGGTGAGCGTGCGCTCGACGCCGACTGGTGCACGACACCACAAGGTGCCGCCGAGCTTGTCGTGCACACGACACCTTGAAGCCGGGGGAGGTGATCACCGTCGACGGGATTGCGGTCACCGGCCCGGCCCGCACCGCCTTCGACATCGGACGGCGCACCCGGGCGCGACAGGTCCGCCTGCAGCGGCTGGACGCGCTGGCCAACGCCACCGGCGTCGGGATCGCCGACGTCGAGGCCGTCATCGCCGCACATCGCGGGGCGCGAGGGCTGAACCGGTTGCGCCGGATCCTGCCGCTGGTGGACGGCGGTGCGGAGTCCCCGCAGGAGACCCGCACCCGGCTGGTGTTGATCGACGCCGGGCTGCCCAAGCCGGAGACCCAGATTGTGGTTCGAGATCCATACGGCGGATTCGTGGCCCGGGTAGACATGGGGTACCGGGAATTGAAGGTCGGGATTGAGTACGACGGCCCGCAGCATTGGACTGACCCGAAGCAGCGGCAACGCGACATTGACCGGCAGGTGGCGCTGGCCGCGCTGGGCTGGGTGATCATCCGGGTCAGCGCGGACCTGTTGCGCTACCGGGAGGCCACCTTTGTCGGCCGGGTGGAGGACGCGATGTACGCGGCTGGCTGGCCCGGCCGGGCCGCGAGTGGGAATCTCCCGACGCCGGCACGGCGTGTCGCGTCGTGAGATTCCGGCTCGGGGCCTACTGGACGAACGCCGCCGCGGACTGCAGGTGCTCGATCGCCTCGCGGACGATGCCCTCGATCAGCTGCGCGCACGACGGCAGATCCTGCAGAATGCCGGCCACCTGCCCGGAGGCCAGCACCCCGGCCTCGGTGTTGCCCTCGACCAGGCCGGCCTTCAGCAGCATCGGGGTGTTGGCCGCCATCAGCACCTGCGACCAGGTGAGTTCCTTGCCGTGCCGCATCGCCAGCCCGTCGCGGATCATCGTCGGCCAGGTCATCTGGGACATCTTCTTGAACTTGGCGGCGTTACGGATCGCGGCGGTGAAACCCCGCGCCCGCGAGCCGCTTTCCAGCTTCTCCACCAGCTCGGTGCGCAGCACCCGATGCGGCATGCCGTCGACCCGGGTGGACACCACGGTGCCGTCCAGGCCGGCGGCCAGGTAGCGCTGTTTGACCGCGTCGGGCACCGTCGAGTCCGAGGTCAGCAGGAACCGGGTGCCCATCGCCACCCCGGCGGCGCCGTAGCTCAACGCGGCGGCCAGCCCCCGGCCGTCGAAGAAGCCGCCGGCCGCGATCACCGGCATCCCGGTGTCGGTGACCGCGTCCAGCACCGACGGCAACAGCAGTGTGGTGGCCACCGGGCCGGTGTGCCCACCGCCTTCGCCGCCCTGCACGATCACCGCGTCGGCGCCCCAGGACGCCACCTTGCGGGCGTGCTTGGCCGCGCCGACCGACCGGATCACCACCGCGCCGGCGTCTTTGAGCCGCGCGATCAGTTCCGGCTTGGGCGCCAGCGCGAACGACGCCACCTTCACGCCCTCGCGGATCATCAGCTCGACCCGGTCACCGGCGTCGGTGGCGTCGGCGCGGATGTTGACCCCGAAGGGTTTGTCGGTGGCGGATTTCACCTTGGAAATCGCGGTGGCCAGCTCGTCGAGGGTCATGGTGGCCGACGCCAGGATGCCCAGCCCGCCGGCATTGGCGGTCGCCGACACCAGCCGGGCACCGGCCACCCACCCCATCCCGGTCTGCACCACCGGATGCTCGATGCCGACCAGGTCGGTCAGCGGGGTGCGTAACCGGGTCACGCCCTTACCTCTTTATCGCGCAACGCTTTCGGGTCGATCACCTCGCGGATCAGCCGCAATTCCTCGACGCTGGGCAGCCGGGTCGGTGCGGCGTCGGCCAGCCCGTGCACCTCGAACGAGGTGGCGTCGGCCACCTCCGCGGCGGACACCCCCGGGTGCAGCGACACCGCGCGCATCTGCCGGTTCGGGCCGCCGAAGTCGAACACGCCCAGGTTGGACACCACCCGGTGCACGTTGACGAACCGGAACGCCGGATTGTCGGCCGCCACCTTGTCGTAGCCGATCCCGGAGACCACGTCGACGGCCTCGCAGAACACCCGCCGGGAGTGGTTGCCGACGAAGTAGCTGGTGGCGTGGTTGATGGTGTTGCCGGGGGCGCCGCGGACGCCGAACATCTGCCGGCTCGGCTGCTGCAGCGGCCCGAACGCCGAGATGTTCTGGTTGCCGTAGCGGTCGACCTGGTTGGCGCCCATCACCACGTGCCGGCGGCCCCAGGCCAGGGTTTCGAAGACCCGGCCGAACGGCATCCAGCCCTCGATCGCCCCGGCCGCGCCCAGCGCGGGGGTGTCGGCCAGCAGCAGCGCCTCGCCGTCGGTGAGCAGGATGTCGGGGGAGAACGTCAACCGGGCCAGTCGGGCACCGATCGACACGACGGTGGTCATGGGTGAGACCATGATCTCGCCGGCGTCCCGGAACAGCTCGGCGCAGGCGACCGCGCACACCTCGGCGCGAGTGACGTTGTCCATCATGCCTTCTCCCCGAATTCCCGGACCGCCGCCTGGTAGTCCTCTTCGCTACCGGACAGGTAGGTCGCCACGAACTGCGCCCAGGTGTCGTCGGCCTTGGCCGCTTCGGCATAGTGCCGCTGGAACTTCTCGTCGCGGCCGTAATCGGGTGCCGCCGTGGTGAAGTGCGCGCCGTTCGGGGCTTCCACCACCGCGTCGACCATCATCCGGTTCACCAACAGGGCCTGGTGCGGCACCGCTTTGACCAGCTCTTCGGTGGCCACCACCCGCTCCACCGACAGGTAGCGCCGCTCGGCGGCCATCAAGAACAGGTCGTCGAAGTACGGGTCGACGCCGGTGTAGGCGGCATTGCCCTGCGCGTCACCGAGGTTCATATGCACGAAGGCGGCGTCCAGGTTCAGCGCCGGCATGGCGATCAACGTCTCGTGGCCGCCGCCGGGCGCCGGGTAGGGGCTGGTGACGGTGGCCAGCTCGCCGTCGAAGAAGTCGGGCACCGAGCTGCCCAGCCCGGCCCGAATCGGCAGGAACGGCAGCCGCTGGGCGGCGGCCTGCAGCCCGCAGCGCAGCATGCCCTCGTCCATCTCGCGGGCCACGATCTCGCCGCTGGTCCGCTTTTTGGCGAACCACGGGTCGTAGAACGGCGGGGAATCCAGCGACACGAAGCCGTAGTAGACCTTGGCCACCTTGCCGGCCGAACACAGCAGCCCCAGGTCCGGGCCGCCGTAGGTCACCACGGTGAGGTCCTTGACGTCGGTGCGCAGCATGGCCCGCACGAACGCCATCGGTTTGCGCCGCGATCCCCAGCCGCCGATCCCGATGGTCATGCCGTCTTCGAGCTGCCCGACCGCCTCGTCAAGCGTCGTCCGTTTGTCGCTTGTCATACGGCGCTACTCCTCCTCATCGCTGCGCTCTGCATCGTCGTAGCGCTCACGCGTTCTTCCCCTTGTCGGTGCCGGCGAACGCGTCGCGGTGCTCGTCGGCCACCCCGGCCAGATTGAGTTCGAAGGTAAAGCCTTGCTCCATGCGGTAACTGGAGTTGACCTTCTGCACGTCGATGAGGTTCAGCGCCTCCTTGGCCGCCCGGATCACCCGGGTGTCCTTGGCGGCGATGTCGCGGGCCACCCGCAGCGCGGCCTCGTCCAGCTCGGACCGCGGCACCACCTCGTGCACCGAGCCGAAGTGGTGCAGGGTGGCGGCGTCGACGGTGGCGGCGGTGAAGAACAGCCGGCGCATCAGGTGCTGGGGCACCAGCCGGGACAGGTGGGTGGCCGCCCCCAGCGCGCCGCGCTCCACCTCGGGCAGCCCGAAGGTGGCGTCGTCGGAGGCCACGATGACGTCGGCGTTCCCAATCAGCCCGATGCCGCCGCCCACGCAGAAGCCGTTGACCGCGGCCACCACCGGCACCGCGCACTCGTAGACCGCGCGGAACGCCGCGAAGCAGCCGCGGTTGGCGTCGATCAGGGCGGTGAACCCCTCGGTGCGCTGCATCTCCTTGATGTCGACGCCGGCGTTGAAGCCGCGGCCCTCGGCCCGCAGGATCACCACGTGGGTGGTCGGGTCGTTGCCGGCGGCGGTGATGATCTCGGCGAGGTCGAACCAACCGCGCGAGGGGATGGCGTTGACCGGGGGGAAGTCGACGGTGACCGCGACGATGCCCGGTTCGCTGGTGGTGGACGTGATTGGCATGGGGTTATCTGTCACTTCCTGGCCGCAATTACCTGAGCAAGCACTTGCTTGGTACGCTAGCACAGTGACGGACGCGATCAACCTCGGCTTGGCCGGCAAAGTGGTCCTGGTGACCGGGGGCGTCCGCGGCGTCGGCGCCGGGATCAGCGCGGTGTTCGCCGCGCAGGGCGCGACGGTGGTGACCTGCGCGCGGCGCCCGGTGGAGGGCTCGCCGTATGAGTTCCATTCCTGCGATGTGCGCGACGACGACGCGGTCAAGGCGCTGATCGAGGAGGTGGTGGCCCGCCACGGAAAACTCGACGCGGTGGTGAACAACGCCGGCGGCTCGCCGTACGTGCCGGCCGCCGAGGCGTCGGCCAACTTTTCCCGCAAGATCATCGAGCTGAACCTGCTGGGTCCGCTGCAGGTGTCCCAGCACGCCAACGCGGCAATGCAGACCCAGCCGGGTGGCGGCGCGATCATCAACATCTGCAGCGTCAGCGGCCGCCGACCCACCCCGGGCACGGCCGCCTACGGCGCGGCCAAGGCCGGGGTGGAGAACCTGACCGCCACCCTGGCGGTGGAATGGGCACCCAAGGTGCGGGTGAACACCATCGTGGTCGGCATGGTCGAGACCGAACAGTCCGAATTGTTCTACGGCGACGCCGAGTCGATCGCCGCGGTGGCCGCCACCGTGCCGTTGGGCCGGCTGGCCACCCCCGCCGATATCGGTTGGGCGACCGCGTTTTTGACTTCTGATGCGGCGTCCTACATCAGCGGCGCCAGCCTCGAAGTGCACGGCGGCGGGGAGCCGCCACCGTATTTGGAAGCATCCAGCGCCAACAAGTAAGGAGAACAGGGCATGGGACTTCTCGACGGCCGGGTGGTCATCGTCACCGGAGCCGGCGGCGGAATCGGGCGGGCGCACGCGCTGGCCTTCGCCGCCGAAGGCGCCCGGGTGGTGGTCAACGACATCGGCGTCGGCCTGGACGGCTCGCCCGCGGGCGGCGGCAGCGCCGCGCAGGGTGTGGTCGACGAGATCGTCGCGGCCGGCGGGGAAGCGGTGGCCAACGGCTCCAACGTCGCCGACTGGCAGGAGGCGGCCGCGCTGATCCAGACCGCGGTCGACCGGTTCGGCGGGCTGGACGTGCTGGTCAACAACGCCGGCATCGTGCGGGACCGGATGCTGGCCAACACCAGCGAGGCCGAGTTCGACGCCGTCATCGCCGTGCACCTCAAGGGGCACTTCGCCACCATGCGGCACGCCGCGTCGTATTGGCGGGGGCTGGCCAAGGAAGGCAAAACCGTTGATGCCCGGATCATTAACACCAGCTCCGGTGCCGGTCTGCAGGGCAGCGTCGGGCAGGGCAACTACAGCGCCGCCAAGGCCGGCATCGCCGGGCTGACCCTGGTCGCCGCCGCCGAGCTGGGCCGCTACGGGGTGACGGTCAACGCGATCGCGCCGTCGGCGCGCACCCGGATGACAGAGACCGTGTTCGCCGAGATGATGGCCACCCAAGACGACGCGTTCGACGCGATGGCGCCGGAGAATGTGTCCCCGCTGGTGGTGTGGCTGGGCAGCGCGGCGTCGCGCGAGGTGACCGGCAAGGTGTTCGAGGTCGAGGGCGGCAAGATCCGGGTCGCCGAGGGCTGGGCGCACGGCCCGCAGATCGACAAGGGGGCGCGCTGGGATCCCGCCGAGCTGGGCCCGGTCGTGATCGACCTGCTGGCCAAGGCGCGGCCCGCGGTCCCGGTCTACGGCGCCTGACCCGCCCCGCCGAACGTGCGCTCACGGCCGGGATTTCCCCGGTTTCCCTGCCCTGGACGCAGGCTCGATGGGAT
>PPEA01000683.1 GCA_002967005.1 Mycobacterium talmoniae | reverse complement strand
GTCCCAGCGCCCCGTGCGGGGCGGCCAACGCCAGATCGAGGTGCCCGGTGCCGCGCAGCCGGTCCAGGAACGAGGCGTCGATCATCAGCGGGTCGCGGTCCCGGCGAATCCGATGCATGATCACCGCCAGTTGGTCAGACACCTCCGCCGGCGCGAGCCGGGGCGCGGCCGCGACACCGCCCACCCGGACCACGCCACGGCCAAACCTGTTGCCGCACAGCGCCGACACCAAGCGCATAACGCATTCTTTATGCCAGCCGAATCGGGCGGTGGGAACGGCAATCCCGGCCGCGTCGCACAGCCGCATCACCACGTCGAGGTGATTGGCGATCCGTTCCAGCTCGGCGTGGATCACCCGCAGCAGCCGCGCCCGGCGCGGCGGGGTCACCCCGGCCAGGGTCTCCGCGGCGTGCGCGAACGCCAGCGCGTGGGCCACCGAGGCGATGCCTTCGACGCGTTCGGCGACCAAGATTCCGTCGGACACCGGTAGCGTCTCGAACCGCTTGGCGATGCCGCGATGCTTGTAGTGCGGCCGGATGTTCAGGTGCGGGATGTCCTCGCCCGGCGTTTCGATGAGGAATTCGATCGATTCGAACACCCCGGAGCGCACCGGACCCAGCGGCAGGGTGAACACCCCACCGCCCGTCACGTCGACGGGCCCGTGCTGTTCGGTGGCCCGGGAGTGGATGTGCTGGTCGAGCGCGGCACGGTCGGGATGCCCGGGCCGCGGTGAGGGCTGACCGGGCGAGAGCGGCAGCAGCAGCGGGTCCAGGCGGGGGTGCCCGATTGGCACGACCCCGGACAGGTCGCGCAGCGCCCGCTCATACCAAAACGCCGCCGGCACATCGGGGGTCAACGCCGGGTAGGACAGTGACCCGTCTCCGGTCGGCGTCAGCTGCGTCCGCAGACAGCTGACCGTGCTCGCGCCGACCAGCAGGGCATGCAGTTGCGCACCGTCGCCGCGGTGGCTGCTGTAGACCCCGGCGAACCGATCCCCGGCCGCGACGCGTTCGCCCAGCTGGGCATGCCACTGATCCAGTGGCAGGTCCACCACGGCGGTCGGCGTGGCAGCGGTCATGGTGCACCTACCGCGAGTTCGGCCGCCGCATGGTTGAGCAGGTCGACCAGGTCCGACGGCGGCGCCAGGCCCAGCACCAGTAAGACCACGACTCCGGCCACCACGGGGGCCACCATCCAGCGGCTGGGTTCACCGCGAGTCGGCGCCACCGCGGCCGGCGCGGCCGGTTCGGGACGCAGCAGGATGCGTGTCGTGGCCAGGGTCAGACCGAGAAACGCCAACGTGACTAGGCACACCAGCGCGGCGGTCGGCGCGTTGCGGGCGTGCGCGAAGCCACCCGCGACGATCTGAAACTCGCTGCGGAACAGGGCGAACGGCGGCATCGCCGACAGCGCCAGCACGGCGATCAAGAACAGCGGCCCCGACCATGGCAGCAACCGGATGCCTGCGGCCATCCGATCCAGCTCCTTGGTGCCGAACTTGCGCACAATCACCCCGGCGCCCATGAACGCATTGCCTTTGGCCGCCGCATGCGCCAGCACGTGCAGCAGCACCCCGGACAACGCGACCGGCGCACCGAAGCTGACCCCGATGGCGAGGATGCCCATGTGTTCCACACTCGAATACGCAAGCAGCCGTTTGATATCGCGCTGCTCGAGCAGGTACAGCGCCGCCAACAGCAAGGACAGCACGCCGAACACCAGCAGCACCGTCTGCGGGAACCGTGGCCCGAGCGCCGCGACGCTGATCTGGTAGTAGCGCAGGATGGCATAGAAGCTGACCGCCAGCAGCGATCCCGACAGCAGCGCCGACACCGGTGTGGGCGCTTCGGCGTGCGCGTCGGGCAGCCAGGTGTGCACCGGGAACAGGCCGACCTTGGTGCCGAAACCGACCACCGCGAGCACGAACGCCAACCGCACCGGGGTGTGTGGTGATTGGCCGGCGGCGGCGATCAACGGGTCGAACGCCAGGTCGTAGGACTGGCCCAGCACCTGCGCGCCCGCGTAGTACATGAAAATGGTGCCCAGCAGCGCGATGCCGAGCCCGGAGGAGGCGATCAGCACGTACTTCCACGCGGCCTCGGTGGCGCCCTCGGTATTGTCCAACGCCACCAGCAGGGCGGAGACCACGGTGGTGATCTCGACGGCGATCCACAGCAACGCTAGACCGTTGACCAGCGGCGCGCAGATCATCGACCACGCGAACGCGTTCAGACCGAGGTAGAACCGGGTGCTGTGGCGGGCGAACAGGGCCTGCTGTTCGGCGCTTTCGGAGCGCACCGCGGCGGCCTCGTCGGCCAGATAGCCGATGGCGTAGATCCCCACCGCCGCGTACAGGAAGCAGGTGCCGAGCAGGAAGATCACCGACAAGGCGTCGGCCCGCAGATAGCGCAGCGCGGTGATGGTGTGCTCGACGCTGGCCGGGACCAGCGCGGCCGCCAGCACGAAGGCCAGCACACCGGTCAGCGCGGTGACCGCTGCGGCGACCCGATGCGGGGCACCGACACAGACACCCATGGCGACCAGGGGCAAGACGATGAGCAGCACCATCAGCACGGGCATCGGCTACCCCCTGAGCCGATCCAGCATGGCGGTGGATAGGGACCGCGTGCGGCGGTGGTGGGTCCGCATCAGCACCCCGAAGACGACGACGGCCACCAGCAGGTCGAACAGAAACGCCACCTCCAGGATGAGCGGCATGCCGGCGGCGACCACCAAACTGGCCACCGATACCCCGTTTTCCAGTGAGAAGAAACCGACGGCCTGGCTGACCACATCGCGCCGGACGATCATCAGGACAAAGGCGACCAACACCACCGCCACCGACAGGCTCAGCGCGGCGGTGGGCAGCACCTCGGAGTGGATACCGAGCACACCGACCGCGAAGAACCCGAACGCCGCGATCGCGATGGAGATCAGCACTTCGTTGGCCACCCCGAGCACGCCGCTGCCGGCGATCTCTTCGCTGGCCTCCCGCAGCAGACCCAGCACCAGCAGCGGCACCACGACCACCTTGAGCAGCAGCGAAAGCACGGCCAGCGCATACAGTTCGGGAACGTTGTGGCCGTACGCCACCACCGCGGCCAGCACGCTGACGGCCAGCGACTGCCCCGCGTAGAGCCGGACCTGGCCCCGCAGCAGCGCCGCCCGCAGCATGCCGAACTCCAACAACAGCACGATCAGCGCCACGGTGTTCGCGACTCCGTCGAAGACGCTGGGAACGTACTGGCTGGCGTGCAGCACCATCAGCCGCCGCCCAGATACAAGGTGAACACCGCCAAGATCGCTAACAGCAATGCGGCCGCGACGAATTCGGTGATCTTGAACAGCCGCAGTTTGGCGTAGCTGTTGTCGAGGACCGCGACCGCGCAGCCGAGCAGCGCGGCCTTGACCAGGATCGCCGGGATGGCCAACCCGACCTCCGTCGGAGAGGTACCCGCAGCCAACCCCCACGGCGCCACGAACACGTTGAGCAGGATGATGTAGAGCACCAACTGTTTGGCGGCCGAACCCCAGTGCAGCAGCGCCAGGTCGGGGCCCGAGTATTCGAACGTGCGCCCGGTCTCGATCATCCCGAACTCGATGGTCCCGGTGTGCGTTTCGACCGGGATGCGGGCCGTTTCGTACACGATGACCATGAACAGCGCCGCCGACGCGAGCAGGTGTGCGGGCCGCACGATCTGATCGGGACCGCTGCGGACCGTGGCCGCCAGTACATACGGCAGATCCGTGGTGGTGATCAGCGCGACGGTGAAGAAGACCAGCAGCATCACCGGTTCGGTGATCGCCGCAAACGTCTTGGCGCGGCTGGACGCCAATTGGGCGTAGGAGTCGCCGGTTTCGGCCGCGCCCACGGCGACGAGAAAGCTGGCGAACGCCAAGATCAGTCCGCCGCCGAGGATGTCCCCCATATAGCCGAGCGGCAACGCATAACTGGTGAGCACCGGGATCAGCATCGGCACGGTGAGATAGCAGGCGAACGACGCGATCGGCGCGAACCGGAAGAACGGGCCGGCCCCGGTCGGTTTCAGCGATTCCTTGCCGAAGAGTTTGACCAGGTCGAAGTAGGGCTGCACGATCCGCGGACCGCGGCGGCCCTGCAGGCGGGCTTCGAACCAGGCGATGAAGCCGCTGACACCGGGCGCACCGATTGCCACCGTCGCGACCTGCAGTCCCTGGATTACCGGCAGCGGCAGGCTCGTCATCGATCGCCCGGCTCCGGGCGCCATAGGTTGCCCAGGTAGCGGGCGTACCCGCCGCGGCGCAGGTCGGGAAGGAACCCGGCGATCGGCGGATGCAGTGTGACGGTTTTGAGCTCGTCCCAGCTGACCCACGCCGGTCGCCGCCCCGGCTCACCGGTGATCGGCACCCCGTGGTCGAACTCTTCGGCGACGAAGACCAGTTCGACGATACGATGCTGCGCTACCGGATCGTTGACCTCCAGGACCAGGCCACACCGATTGGGGTAAACGTCCAGACCGGTCTCTTCGCGGGTCTCCCGGCGGGCACAGGACGACATGCCTTCATTCAGGTGGGGACGACCGCCGGGGAGCACCCAGTCGCCGCGGTTGGGCCGTTGCACCAACAACACCGCGTCGCCGCGGATGACAGCGACCGCACAACGCAACTCGACCGGCGAATCGGCGACGGATTTCATCGACACACCACGCTTCGGCGGCAACGGGCACGCGGCATCTGCGACTCCTTCGTTCGCAGAGGCCATCATCCTTGCGGCGGTTCGGAAGTCAGACTTCCGGGCGGGCCCCATCGCCGGTGCTCGTTTTAGTTAACCAACGGCCATTCAGTTGGTCAAGCAAAACACGGCGTTTGGGTAGTCGCTCCACCATCCGTCGCGGACGCCGATCGCCTACGCTGGCGGCCAGGCGATGGATCTCCGCCGGGGTGTGTGCACACCCAAACCGCCGACCGGGCTGATGGTTCCTGCTGGAACGCAGATGAGGAGTTCGTGGTGACTCTAGTTGCCGGAAACGACCGCCTTGAGCACGGCATCGGGGCCGCCCTGGGTGGCACTGCGGCACGAATACTGTTGCGCCACAGCCTCGTCATCGTGGTCCCCAAGTCCGCCGAGGGGCCACGATGACCGCCGGCGTGGTACGGGTCTATCTGGCCCGACACGGACGCACCGCACTCAACGCGGACGGGCGGCTGCGCGGACTCAGCGATCCGCCGCTCGACGAGGTTGGTGTCGCCGAGGTGAGGCGGCTGGCCGAGGTGCTCGCCACCAAGCAGCCGGCAGTGGTGGTGTCCAGCCCGCTACAGCGCGCGGTCGCGACAGCGCAGGCGATTGGCGCGGCGGCCGGCGCGCCAACCCGTGTCGACGTCCGGCTCAACGACCGCGACTATGGACCACAGACCGGGCTGCCCCGCGCCGACGTCGAGCGCCGGTACGGCAGTGTCGATTCCGCACCCGGCGTGGAACCCCTCACGGTGCTGGCGGACCGTGCCCGACAGGCGTTTTTCGAGCTGGTGGACGAACTTGGACCGGGCCCGGTTGTGATGGTGTCGCACGACGCGTTCAACCAGGCCTTGCTCAATCAGCTCGATCCAACCCTGAACCAGGTTGCCCAGCGAACGGCATGCTGGAATCAGCTCAGCCTGGTCGACGGCACCTGGCGGGTGGATGCCTACGACCAGATCGCGGCCTGATCAGCGGCGCCGGTCTCGGCGGTGTAGGTAGGCCATCAGCACGTCTTCCGCGCGGTGATACTGCAACGCATCCACCCACAACCGGTGGATCACCGGCTCGCCGCGGCCGCGCCACTGGCCGCCCGGGGTGGCGATGTAACCGCCCACGTCAGCGTCGGCGAGCGACTTGAGCACCGGACCCACGTCCGCGATCTCGAGATCGGCCAGCTCCGCCCATGCGCTGGCCCAGACTCCGTTGTCGGTGCCGCCGGGCGGGAACCAGAACATGCTGCCGAACCGCGTCAGGTCGCCGATCGGGCGCAGCGGCGAACTCATGGCAGCCCCCGCGGCATCTTCGTGGCCATGCGTCCTCCCTGGTAGATATCCAGGGACCGTCGGCGCCTCCGCAGTTATTTGGCGGGCCCCACCGCCACCTTTTCATGATGGCGCGCGCCTAACGATTTGCCAAACTAATCCTTGCGTGATCTTTAACGTCGTGTAGCATTCCGACTAGGCGATGAGGCTCGCCGTAACCGCCGCACCTGGCTAATGGCCTCTACCGAATGACCGACTGACGGTAGAGGCAGGTGATCGGCCAGTGGTATGCCATCCCCATCTTCAGGGTTTTAGTTTTCTTGCGAAAACCCTTCCGCTACGGCGTCTTTGCGGGACGCAGCCTTCGATACTCCCGGCCCGAAGCCCCCCGCAGTAGCCCAGCAACCACGTATAGCCCGCGGTCACGGCTTGGTGCCACCACGTTCCGTCGACTGCGAGCGCGCTCGATGCTGCCTGCCTGATCCACGACATAAATCCTTTGCCCTCTGGCACCAATTCTCTAGGGGAAATCTGATGTCTTTTGTCACTACTCAGCCCGAAATACTGACCGCGGCAGCCGGAAGCTTGAGCGGGATCGGCTCGTCCATGAGCGCCGAGAATGCCGCCGCGGCCGCCCCCACTACCGGAGTGATCCCCGCTGCGGCCGATACGGTGTCGGCGCTGACCGCTGCACAGTTCGCCACCCACGCACTGATGTATCAGCAGGTCGCCGCCCAGGCGACCGCGATTCACCAACTGTTCGTCGAAACCCTGGGTACCAGCGCCGCCTCCTACGCCGCCACCGAAGCCGCTAACGCAGTCGCGGCCAGCTGAGGGTCAAGGTCGATGGATTTTGGTGCACTTCCGCCGGAAATTAACTCGGCCCGAATGTACGCGGGCCCGGGAGCAGCTCCGATGGTGGCCGCCGCCGCGGCCTGGGACGCGTTGGCGGCCGAACTGTCAACGGTCGCCGCTGGATACGGATCGATCCTGTCGGATCTAACCGGCGAGGGCTGGTTGGGGCCGGCTGCGTTGTCGATGGCCACAACGGCGGCGCCGTACGTGGGTTGGCTGCATGTCACGGCCGCACAAGCCGAGCAGACGGCGGCCCAGGCGATGGCGGCCGCGGCGGCGTACGAGCTGGCATTCGCGATGACGGTGCCGCCGCCGGTGATCGCCGCGAACCGCAGCCTGTTGATGGCGTTGGTCGCGACCAACTTCTTCGGGCAAAGCGCGCCGGCGATCGCGGCGACCGAAGCCCACTACGCCGAGATGTGGCTTCAGGACGCGACCGCCATGTACGGATACGCCGGTGCCGCGGCGGCCGCGAGCCAGCTGGCGCCGCTCAGCGAGCCGCC
>PPEA01000682.1 GCA_002967005.1 Mycobacterium talmoniae | reverse complement strand
GCCGACGAGGTCGAGCGCATCCAGCGGCGCGAACTGCCCGACGGGTGGCAGGAAGCGCTGCCCACGTTCGCCGCCGATGCCAACGGGATGGCGAGCCGGGAGTCGTCCGGGCGGGTGCTCAACGCGGTGGCCCAGGCGGTGCCGTGGCTGGTCGGCGGTTCAGCCGACTTGTCCCCGTCCACCAAGACCCGACTCACCTTCGACGGTGCGGGTGACTTTCAGGCCGGGCAACCGGGCCGCAACCTGCACTTCGGGGTGCGCGAGCACGCGGCCGCGGCGATCGCCAACGGGATGGCGCTGAGCAAGCTGCGCCCGTACTGGTCGGGTTTTTTGATCTTCTCCGACTACGCCCGCGGGGCGATCCGGCTCTCGGCGCTGATGGAAATCCCGGTGCTGCACGTGCTGACCCACGACTCCATCGGCGTCGGCGAAGACGGACCCACCCACCAGCCGGTGGAACAACTGATCTCGCTGCGCGCCATCCCCGGTCTGCTGGTGTTCCGTCCGGCCGACGCCAACGAAGTCGTCGAGACCTGGCGCATCGTGACCGCCCTGCGGCACGAGCCCGCCGCGCTGGTCCTGTCCCGCCAGGCGCTACCCACACTCGACCGCGGCATCTTCGCCCCCGCGGCCGGCGTCGCCAACGCGCCTACGTGCTGGCCGAGGCCGACCCCGGCCCACCCGCGCATCCTGCTGGCCACCGGATCGGAGGTGCACCTGGCGCTGGCCGCCCGCGAGGAGTTGCAGGCCGATGGCGTGGGCACCCGGGTGGTGAGCATGCCGTGCTGGGAGCTGTTTGACCGCCAGCCCCAGCGGTACCGCGACGAGGTGCTCCCGCCATCGGTGACCGCGCGCGTCGCGGTGGAGCAGGCCTCGACCCTGGGCTGGGACCGCTACGTCGGTGACGGCGGCGCGGTGATCGGGATGCACACCTTCGGGGCGTCGGCGCCGCTGAAGCAACTGCTCGACAAGTTCGGCTTCACCTCCGAGCGGATCGTCGAACGGGCCCGTGAGTGCCTGGCCGCGGCCCGCCAGCCCTAACCGCGCAGCGCGGCCCTAAGGAACGCGCAGCGCGGCCCTAAGGAAGGAGCACCGTGAAAGCCACCGAGACCCTGCATGAGCGGGGACAGAGCCTGTGGCTCGACAACATCACCCGCAGCATGCTCGACGACGGCACCATTCAGCGCTACATCGACGCCTACTCGGTCACCGGGTTGACCTCCAATCCCTCGATCTACGACAAGGCCATCGGATCGGGTGACTACGACGACGCCATCCGATCCAAATCCGGCGCGGGGCTGTCACCCGAAGAACTGTTTTTCGAGCTGGCGATCGAGGATCTGCGCCGCGCCGCCGACCTGTTCTTGCCCATCCACCAGCGGACCAACGGGGTGGACGGGTGGGTGTCGCTGGAGGTCTCGCCGCTGCTCGCCTACCAAACCGCCGACACCGTCGCGGCCGCCAAGACCCGGCACGAGCAGGCCGGGCGACCCAATCTGTTCATCAAGATCCCGGGCACCCGCGAATGCCTGCCGGCCATCACCGAGGCGATCGCGGCCGGCATCCCAGTGAACGTCACGCTGCTGTTCTCCGCCGATCAGTACCGGGCCGCCGCGGATGCCTACCTGCAAGGCATCGAGCGCCGAGTCGCCGACGGGCTCAACCCGAACGTGGGATCGGTCGCATCGGTGTTCATGTCGCGCTGGGACCAGGCGGTCGCCGATCGGGTACCAGCGGATCTACACGACCAGCTGGCCCTGGCGGTGGGACTTGACGTCTACCGGGCCTACCGGCAGCTGACGAACTCCGACCGCGTCCAGCGGCTCAAGAATGACGGAGCCCGCATGCAGCGGCTGCTGTGGGCCAGCACCAGCACGAAGGATCCCGCCGCCCCCGACACGCTGTACGTGCACGGGTTGGCCGCTCCGTTCACCGTCAACACCATGCCCGAGAACACCCTGAAGGCCTTCTACGACCACGGTGAGGTTGGGGATCCGTTGCCGGCCGACGGCGGCGACGCCGATGCGCTGCTGGCGCGGTTCACCGACGCCGGTGTCGATCTGGGCCAGGTGGCGGCCCAGCTGCAGCGTGACGGCGCCGCATCCTTCGTCACGGCCTGGAACGAGCTGATGGACCGGATCCAGACGCAGACCTCCGCCGTCGCCTGACCAACTGACCGCACTCACACGGGAGACAACACATGCCGATTCCGCCGTTGCGGGAGCGCCCAGCCTACGAGGCCCTGGCCCAGCACTATTCGACGATCCAGGACCGCCATTTGCGCGAGCTGTTCGCTCAGGACGTGACCCGCGGTGAGCGGTTCAGCGCCGAGGCCGCCGGGATCTACCTCGACTACTCGAAGAACCGCATCACCGAAGAAACCGTGACGCTGCTGCTCCAGCTGGCCAAGGAGTCTGAGCTCGAGCGGCGCCGCGACGCGATGTTCGCCGGCGAGCCGATCAACGTGTCGGAGAACCGTGCGGTGCTGCACGTGGCGCTGCGGATGCCGAAGGGGACATCGCTGGTGGTCGACGGGGTCGATGTCGTTGCCGAGGTGCACCAGGTGCTGGATCGGATGGCCGATTTCGCCACCAAGATCCGGTCGGGAGCCTGGAAGGGACACACCGGCAAGCCGATCCGCAACATCGTCAATATCGGCATCGGCGGATCGGATCTGGGGCCGGTGATGGCCTACGAGGCGCTGCGCCACTACACCGACCGCAACCTCACCTTCCGCTTCGTCTCGAATGTCGATTCCACCGACTTTGTCGAGGCGACCCGGGACCTGGTGGCGGGCGAGACGCTGTTCATCGTGTCGTCGAAGACCTTTTCGACCCTCGAGACACTGACCAACGCCACCTCGGCCCGCAACTGGATCATCGACCGGCTCGGCAACCAGGCGGTCGCAAAGCATTTCGTGGCCGTCTCGACCAACACCGATCGGGTGGCCGAGTTCGGCATCGATCCCGCGAACATGTTCGGCTTCTGGGACTGGGTCGGCGGACGCTACTCGATGGACTCGGCCATCGGCCTGTCGACGATGGTCGCGCTGGGCTCGGAACGCTTCGGTGAACTGCTGGCCGGCTTCCACGCGATGGATGAGCACTTCCGCACCGCCGCACCAGAGCAGAACCTGCCGATGCTGATGGGCTTACTCACGGTGTGGTACGTGAACTTCTTTGGGGCCCAGTCCATCGGTGTGATGCCCTACGACCAGTACCTCAAGCGTTTCCCCGCGTATCTGCAGCAGCTGACGATGGAATCCAACGGTAAACATGTCACCCTTGACGGCGCGAATGTGAATTACCCGACCGGACCGGTGTTTTGGGGCGAACCCGGCACCAACGGCCAGCACAGCTTCTACCAGCTGATCCACCAGGGAACGGCGCTGATCCCGGTCGACCTGATCGGTTTCGGTAAGAGCCTCAACCCGCTTCGCGACCACCACGACATCTTGACGTCGAACGTGTTCGCCCAGGCCCAAGCGCTGGCCTTCGGCAAAACCGAGGAAGAGGTCCGGGCGGAGGGGACCCCCGAGGCGGTGGTGCCGCATCGGATCATGGAAGGCAATCGCCCCACCAATGTGCTGTTGGCGGAGAAACTCACCCCCTACGTCCTCGGCGCGCTGGTCGCCCTGTATGAGCACAGCGTGTTCACCCAGGGCACGATTTGGGGTATCGACTCATTCGACCAGTGGGGCGTCGAACTAGGCAAGCAGTTGGCGTTGGCGATCGTCCCCGAGCTGACAAGCGCGGCCGACCCCGAACTCGGCCATGACTCCTCGACCAACACGCTTATTCGGCGCTACCGCGCACTGAAGGGCTAGGGCGTGGGGCTATTCCCGCTGGCAGCCACTCCCCTGGTGCCGGTCAAACACGAACCGACCGACTAGCGGGAGTCTGCGGCCACGCGCCAAACTTACTCGGACGGGATGACTCCCGGTGGCGCGTAGGGCCCGGCTCCCCCGACGAACAGCCCGGGCTGCCACCCTTGGGCGCCCAGGCACAGCAGCGGCAGCCCGTCGGGTGACTGCGCCGCCGATTGCGGGTTCGAGCAGGGCGCGCCGATGTTCTGCACGCCCTGCAGCGGATACGAGATCATCCAGAACCCGGTGTCCTTGCCCGGGAACTGGTTGGGGATGAAGTGGCAGGCCAGCGCCTGCCCGTCGGGGCCGTGCCCGTAGATGAAGCGCTCCCAGCTGTAACAGGCATCGCCCTGGGTGGCGCCCTCGGCCATGCCCGGCACGTCGCCGGGATAGTGCCGTGGGTCGGCGCCGGCGACCGGCGCCGTACCGGCCGCGGCTGCGGCGATGGCAGCGGCGGTCATTAGTTCACGAATCATGTCGCACCCTCACGTCTGCTGTGCCCGGTCGGCCCACGCCGAGAGCCTAACGGGTGCCGTCCGGGTGTCCGACTGCTTCCGCACACAAACGTCCGCGCTGCCCCGACCGGGCGGTTCCGCAATCCGGTGATATTGACGCCCGCGGGGGCGGCGGCGGTGTATTACTGGCTGCAGAACCCGTCGCCGCGAGGAATGCACCGATGCCAACGCCGAATCTTCCGCCCGGTTTCGACTTCACCGACCCCGACATCTACGCCGAGCGGCTGCCGGTCGCCGAGCTCGCCGAGATGCGTCGGGTCGCGCCAATTTGGTGGAACGAACAGCCGGTGGGCCGGGGCGGATTCGACGACGGCGGCTTCTGGGTGGTGACCAAGCACAAGGACGTCAAGGAGATCTCGCTGCGCAGCGATGTGTTCTCCAGCCTGCAAAAGACCGCGTTACCGCGCTACAAGGACGGCACGGTGCCCGAGCAGATCGACCGCGGCAAGTTCGTGCTACTCAACATGGACGCCCCGCAACACACTCGGCTGCGCAAGATCATCTCCCGGGCGTTTACCCCGCGGGCGGTCGAGCGGCTCCGCGACGACCTGGCCGAACGCGCCCAGCGGATCGTCCAGGCGGCCGCCGCCGAAGGTGCCGGCGACTTCGTCGAGCAGGTGTCGTGCGAACTGCCGCTGCAGGCGATCGCCGGCCTGATGGGGGTGCCGCAGGCCGAGCGGAAGAAAATTTTCCACTGGTCCAACCAGATGGTCGGCGACATGGATCCCGAATTCGCCGGCAACGACGCGATCGCGGCGTCGGTCGAGCTGATCATGTACGGGATGGCGATGGCCGCCGATCGGGCCGAACACCCCGGCGACGACCTGGTCACCACCCTGGTTCAGGCCGACGTCGACGGTCACAAGCTCTCCGACGACGAGTTCGGGTTCTTCGTCATTCTGCTGGCGGTCGCCGGCAACGAGACCACCCGCAACTCGATCACCCAGGGCATGATGGCGTTCACCGAGCACCCCGACCAGTGGGAGCTGTTCAAGCGGGAACGCCCGGCCACCACGGCCGATGAGATTGTCCGGTGGGCCACCCCGGTCACCTCGTTTCAGCGCACCGCGCTGGAGGACTACGAACTGTCCGGGGTGCCGATCAAACAAGGTCAGCGGGTGGTGATGTTCTACCGGTCGGCCAACTTCGACGAGGAGGTGTTCGACGACCCGTTCACGTTCAACATTCTGCGCGACCCCAACCCGCACGTCGGGTTCGGTGGCACCGGCGCGCACTACTGCATGGGCGCCAACCTGGCCCGGATGACGATCGACCTGATGTTCAACGCGATCGCCGACGGGATGCCGGATCTGGCGTCGGTGGGCCGGCCCGAGCGGCTGCGGTCCGGCTGGCTCAACGGGATCAAGCACTGGCAGGTCGATTACGGCGCGAGGTGCCCGGTCGCCCACTGAGGCGCCGCCGACCGTCGCGGGCCCGCCGCTACGGTGGCAGCTGTGGCCGACACAGCGTGGACTCTCGACGGGCAGCACGGTGAGCTGCTCATTCACACCGGCGTCACCGGTCGGGCAGCGAAAATGGGGCATCGGCTCACCATGCGATGCGGCACTGGCGGGCGACGGTGCGCTGGGCCGACGGCGAGCCCGCGACGGCCGAGCTCACCGTCGCCGTGGACTCCCTGGAGGTGCTGCACGGCGAAGGCGGCGTAACCCCGTTGTCGGGGCCGGAAAAGGCGCTGGTGCGCTCGAACGCCTTGCGCTCCCTGGATGCCCGTCGCTATCCGCAGATTCGCTTCGCCGCCAACACGGTTGAACCGACCGCCGACGGATACCGGCTGACCGGGGAGCTGGATATCCACGGCACCACCCGCCGGCAGGTAATCGAGCTGCGCACAACGAATTCCGGTGCGATGTGGGAATTGTCCAGCAAAGCCGCGGTCCGGCAATCCGATTTCGGTGTCCGGCCCTACTCGATGATGATGGGTGCGCTGAAAGTCGCCGACGAGGTCACGGTCACGTTTCACGCCACCCGCGCCACGGACACCTGAGCGGCCGAGGCCCAAATGCTGGGCCCGGGGGTGTTGCTGCGACACAATCGGGGCAGGCTCACCTTCGAGTCGAAGCCGTCGCAGGAGGCGTCGCTCATGCAACCTCAATCCGCCCCATATCCGGTCCGGGTCCGCGGCGAGCTCGAGGCAGTATCGCGCTGGCGGTGGCTGATCAAGTGGCTCCTGGCCATCCCGCACTACCTGGTGCTGCTGGTCTTGGCCGGCGGCTATCTGGTGGTGACCGTGATCGCCTTTTTCGCGATCCTGTTCACCGGGCGGTATCCCCGGCCGTTGTTCGACTTCACCGTCGGTGTGATGCGCTGGCGCTGGCGGGTCGCGTTCTACGCGATCTCGGCGCTGGGAACCGACCGGTATCCGCCGTTTAGCCTGCGGCCCAAACCGGAGTATCCCGCCGACCTGGAGGTCGACTACCCCGAGCGGCTGCACCGCGGCCGGGTGCTGGTCAAATGGTGGCTGCTGGCGCTGCCGCACTATTTGGTGCTGGCCCTGCTGTACAACGGCGGTTGGCGATTCTTCAACGACCACGGCGACCATTGGGATCTGCATTTCGTGCTGCCGCTGGCGCCCCTTTTGCTGCTGATCGCCATGATCGGTTTGCTGTTCACCGGTCGCTACCCAGAAGGCCTGTACGACTTGATGATCGGCATCAACCGGTGGGCGCTTCGGGTGCGGGTCTACGCCTCGCTGATGCGCGACGAATACCCACCGTTTCGGCTGGATATGGGCCCGCGGGAGCCCGACTTTCCGGGGACCGGCAAAACCGGCTAAGGCGCGTACACGCGACCGCGATATTTCCGGTTTTATCCCCGGCGAAGACCTTTTTGGTTATTGTCGGACGGCGTAGGTTCGCCGCGGGAGCACATCCCGGTCACCGTCTGCGGCAACAGGCGGTGCCGTTGGGAGCGTCGCATTGAGCAAATTCACCGACACAATGTTTAGCAGCGCCCTCACCAGTCCGCACGGGATGACGACTGGGGAGCCGACCACGCCGGTGCGCCACACCTGGGGGCAGGTGCACGAGCGGGCCCGCCGCGTGGCGGGCGGGTTGGCCGCCG
>PPEA01000681.1 GCA_002967005.1 Mycobacterium talmoniae | reverse complement strand
CGACACCGGCGGCGGAGCAAACGCGGACACCACCACCACCACCAGCGCCCCCGCCGGCAGCGGCCGAACCCGGAGACCCGCCCGACAACCCAGCCCCACCACCAAACCAGGAGCACCCTGCGGAAACTGCCCCGCCACACCAGAACTCGGCAACCCAGACCCCGCCAAACCCGACGTCGGCAACTGACCCAAACCACCACCCAAACCAGACGACGGCACACCACCACCCCCAGACGACGGCATCCCGCCAGAAGCAGACGGGACCGGCGGCGTCGGAACCGGTCCATTCCGTTGCGCGGCGGTTCCGCTTGGCCGGCCAGATCCGCTGGCCGGCGGCGCAGATTGGCCCTGGGCGCTATCATCTCCGGGTTGGTTGGCATTTCCGCTACGACGCCCTGAACCGGTGCCGTCACCACCAGACCCTTGGTCGTTGCCGGCCCCTTCTTGCTCACTCGGATCTCCGGCCGGTGTTTGATCATGGTCGCTACCAATACGACCCGGCTGATGCCCGCCGCCTTCGTCACTTCCTGTCGTATTGTCAACTGGTTGAACAGTTGGTCCGTGCGACCCGTTATTTGATGTTCCGTTGCTCGCGGGCGAGGCTGGCGGCGGGGGAGTGACGCCCCAGTTCATCGGTGTTACCGGTCGGTGGTTAGCTTCCATCTGGGCGCTTAACGCTTGCACGTCGGCGATCCCTGCCGCCACCGCGCTGGTCGCCGCACCGCGCGCCTCCCCGTACAGGGCAATGTGGGCGAGCTGGTACTGGCCTTGCTGGCACAGCACTTCGATCGCGGTGCGCCATTCGTCGACGATGTCGAGGAGCTCCTGTTGGAGCTCGCGGCCACGATCTGCCATTAACTGAGATTGGCCAGCAATATTTTGCGCGTTTTCCGTCAACGCATCGCGGTTCTTCACGATGGTGGTCAGGCGCTCGTCCATCAAATCGTCGTGTGTGGAACGCAGTGCAGAACGAATCGTCAACTGGGCTTGCCGGACAACGTCGGCGCGGGCTTGCCGCGCCGGAACTCTCGACCGGTAATGTTCTGCAGCCGCATCTATAGATGCGATTCCCGCGTCCTCAGGCCACAGACCAGCGACGATTTCTGCGCCTATCATGTCTGCCGGTTTTGGAACCATCGGTGCTCACACCTCCACTACCGGGTCATCAACCCCGGTCTCGCTGAGGATTCCCGCATTCTGATCATCCTGTGCCACGTACGACCGAACGTTGGCAAGCCCCACCGCCGATGCGTGGGCTTCGCCCGTCACCGAAGCGGCATCTTCTGCGGTGTCTCTGGCCTCGTCGCGGTTGATCCCTGCCGCCGCGTCCGCGGTGAACGGATCAACACCCGCGATTACAGGCGCAGGAGGATCCGCGCTTACTGCACCCAGTGCACTGAACGCCGCCGCGGCGGCCTCGGCCTCGAGATCCAGCAGATCTGGCATCATCCCTGAATCCCGCAGATCCGCAACGGCGCATCGACAACCTGGTTGTAAAAGAGGCCTGTCCCGTTCAACTGAACGTTTGAGGCGTGATTACGCTCGCTGATGCTCACGGCCCGCAGCCCCGCAATGTAATCCAGCACTGCACTACGCAGCTCGGGCGGAGTGCTCACTTGAAGCGAATCCTCCAATTTTGCACTCAACGTCTGCATCGCATCAACGAGCTGATTCACAGACCGCAAAAGCTCCGGATCAGACCAGGGCCTCGTGTTGTACTTCTCGCGCTCGTCGATTGCGTGGGAAACCGCCGGATAGCTTTCCTTGAGTGCGTTGCAGGTCTTGGCTTTTGCTTCTTCCGGAGTCACCGTGTGCTCCGGCTCTGGAGTAGGGGAGGCGGGTGGCGGGGCCGCCGGCGCCGCGGTCCCGTGTCGGTCCGTGACCGCGAACAGCGCCGCGGCCGCCGCCACAGCCGTCATCAGGACAGCGACCAATGTTGCGATCACCGTCCACCGGCCGGGACGCCGAGGTACAGGGTTATGCGGGGGCGCACCCGCCGGAGCAGGTGGTGGTGGCAACGCGTGGGCCGCAGCCTCGTATGCCGTGGTTCGGGAGTGCTCGTCGCCCACACTCATGTCGCCGAACCTCCCTCCCCGAAACGCCTGGTCACACGTGTTCGGGCTGAATGTACGGCAGACCACCGACAGCGGCAACCAGCAAACACGGCCAAGCGCAGGTCACCCAACACGCGGTCTTGCTGGTCAAGTCTTTGGGCACCACCGGCGACCGGCGTTACTGGCGGTAGAACCGTTCGTCGCCTACTTCCAGCGCGCCAGTTGCCTGCCTGCGCAGGATGGTCACGTGCACGTAGGGGATTTCGCCGAACTGTGCCGTGTCGATGAATTGCAACGCGTGAGTCGCGCATACGGACTGCCCCGCGGTCGGGTAGCAGATGTCGATCGCATCAGCGGGGGTAAACCGACCCCCAAGCCGATCGGTTCCGTTTACCCAGTCGAGGCGGCCCTGCCACCAGCGGCTCAGAGCTTGCTCGTGGGCTGCTGCTGCGCTGACGTCGACCGCGTACACCTCGATGTGGGTGTAGTCGGAGTCGGCGAGCTCGCGGTAGATCTTCGGTCCCTGGCCGCTCCAGGTGAGCGTGCCTTCAACGACGATATTTTCCTTGCGGGCGATGCAGATTCGTCGAACCTGGTCAGCGAGCTTCACCGATTCCAGATGTACCAGCGCGGCGAGCTCACGTGGTGCCAACGGGTATCCGTCGGCAAGAACCTCGGCCAGTAGCTGGTCGTAGATTCCGTCGTCTAGGGCCTGCTCGATGAGGTCATCCTTGATGACATCGGCATCGACGATGCGGTAGTCGTCGAGGTCGGCTACCCGGGCGCGCAGCATCGAACTCTTTCCCGATCCTGGGGCGCCGGCCGTGATGATCGCTGACAGGCCGTCGCGGCGCGGGTTGTCGCGGGCCAGGTACCTGTCGACGATGCGTTTGTGCAGCACTGCCCGACTGACGTCGGTGGCGTAGCGGCGTGCAGTGCAATCGGGCGCGTCCCGGTGCAGCGGTCCGCCTACCGCCGATCGCGTTGTGAGCTGGTCAGCGACCGCGGCACGAAGACTACCGTCCCCCGCCACCCCTTCAGATGCTCTTGAGGTGGCGGTCGGCCAGGGCTTGGAACTCGTCGTCGCTGAGCAACCCCCGGTAAAACGCCATCTCGATAGCGTCCCAATCGCCGGTCGTATAGGCATCGGTAGCGACGCCGTCGATGTGTACGACGCTGCCGAAGGAGTAATCCCACTTCAGAAGTGTCTCCATCATCTCCTCGGTGCCGATCAAGCCGGCAGCGCGCCGGTCAATGATCTCTGCGGGCGTCTCGGCGAGCAGCGACGGATCCTCCGTGAGCCGGCGCAAGATGCGCTGGACTGTCGCCTGCGAATGGATGCCCACGACATCGCTGATCTGTCGCTGCGACATTCCCGCGTAGTTGGCGGCCTGATAGATCGCGCGCTCGAGTTCACGTTCATCGATGCGTTGACGCGCGGCCCTGGCAGCCAGCCGCTCCTGAGCAGTACTCGCGTCAATGGTTTCAGTCGACATAGCCGCAACACCTCCGTGATTCATTTTGAATCACCATCGAGTGTATGTCGAATGAGCGCTCCGCGCCACCGATGGGGCATCGTGGGCCGGTCGGCGTTACGCGGGTGTGCCCGGAGGCCGGCGGCGGGCCCTCAACCATGCTTCGTGCAGGTCGTCGATATCCACGCCCAGGACTGCTGCGATCTTGCTGGCCTGCACTACGTTCCAGCGTTTCTCCGCGCGCTCGAACGTTCCGATCACTGTCGTGCTCAGTCCGATTTGACGGGCTAATTCAACCTGGCTAAGCCCTTTTCGTATCCGCAGATCAGACGGCATCTGCTCCTCGCGCGGGACATCAACGAGCTCAGAAAAGTCAACCTCCAGCACTTCCGCGACCTTGACGAGTCGGGCCACGTCCGGCGCGCCGTCGCGGCGTTCCCAGCTCGCGACCGTAGAAGGGGACAAGTCAGCTAGACGAGCCAGCTCGGCGGGCGTCATTTTCGCTTGTTCGCGCAGCTCAATAAGCCGATCCCGTTGGAACCCGCGGACCACTCTGTGACTCATCGTCAGGTGATCGTTACGCAGGAATTCCTTGGAGTCATTCGCCGAGACGATAAAACCGCGCGATAAAATGACACAGAGGTAGGGCGTGTCGTTGCGGGTTTCTAACTGTTAGATCCCCGATACTGACGGGCATGTCGCAACGACACAAAGGACCGCGAAAGCAAATCGCGTCCTTACTCGATCCGTGGGTGCGGGCCGTCATGGTCGCACTCGCAGAGCGCCATACCTTGTCGGTCTCCCAGTACATCGCCGATCTGCTGGCGACACATGTTGGCCGGCCCGACCTTGTCCGAGACCTCCAACAGCCCACGATCCCGTACATCGACGAACTCCGCGTCAACGTTCACAAAGACCGCAACGTCGGACCCCGAGTGCCGATACCGGTCTATGAGCTCGTCGCCGCGGCCGCAGCGTCACGAGCTATCAGCATGTCGCAGTACGTTGCCGAGGTCTGCGCGGCCCATGTCGACGGCCGCGAACTTCCGATACACCAGCAGGAGGTGCCGCTACTGACTACCGCGTAGACGCGGCTGGTGTTGCCGCCACCCATTTTTCGGAACTAGTGCAGATATGTGAAAACCCCCCTAGCAAACGCTAGAAGGGCTCACACGAACGAAGTAGCCACCTTCGTTCCACATGTTCCGCGCGATTATGCGACATCCCGGTTCTGCCAGAACCCTCCAGGGTTTGTCCCATCTTCGCTTGTTTCACGTCCCCGCCTGCCAAGAAGGGAAACGATCAACGAACGCGTCTAAGGCTACCCCGAAACTGTTTCACGACCCAACACCCCTGGCGGACCCATGCCCGGCGTGTCGGTAACAGTTCAGCAACCCCCTCCGGGACCACCTGCGGATACCGCTGAGCAGGTGTGGAAGCGGCTGGCTGGGCTGGTGGCCGCACCCGGACGGGCCCGGATGCGGTTGTGGAACCCGCAGACGGGCAAATTCGATGACACCGCCCGCCGCAGCGACGTCCTGCCGGCGCGGCCGGCCGCGGTCTACATGTACACGCGGGGCCGCACCCGGGTGCTGTGTCTGGATTTCGACGCCAAACATCACGGCGCCGCGGCCGCGGCCGCCGACCTGGCCCGCGCCGCCGCGTGGTTTCGAGAGTGCGGCGGCGTGGTCGTCACCGATCGCTCCACCAGCGGAGGACGACACCTGCTGTGCCCGCTGGCCATCGGCACCACAGCCTCCATCGACGAGCTCGTGCCGCTCGTGCGACTGCTGGCGGCGCGGCTGTCGACCCTGGACATCACCCCGAACACCGGAGCCGACAAAGGCTGCATCACCCCGCCCGGATCCCCGTGCCGCGAAGGCGGATACCGCGAGCTCGACGGCCCCCTCCAAGACGCGGTGCAGGCCTTTACCACCCGATCATCCCCGGACTTGCTACCGCGCCTGTCCGTGCTTCTCGGGGCGCTGCGTCCCAGCCCCCAACAACGCGCCACCGACCCCGCCCATCCGGTCGCAGCCGGTGACGGCGCCGGCATCGTCGGCTACGGCGACGATCACGCCTAGCACCGGATTTCGTGCGCGAGGATCCCATGCCCGCCGACGTCGCCGCCTACGCCGAAAAAGGCATCCGCAACCCCCAGCGTGACACCTGGCAGTCCCACCACGAACCCCGCATGTCCGTCATCACCCACGCCGTCTGGCGCGGCCACACCCACGCCAGCATCCGCGACCTCATCGCCCCAGGCGGGCCCTGGCACGACGGCCTGGGCCGCGCATACCAGCGCTACCACACCCGCGCCGACGACGCCCTGGGCCGCGACATCACCAAAGCCCTGAACTGGCTCAGCACAAACCTCCCAAAGTCACATCCCCCGCGGCACAAGACTCAGAACTCACCGGGGGGGCAACAGCAGGGCAGGGGGCCATGCGGACCGCGGTCCCTCCGCGAATGGCTGGCCAACGCGATGCGCTGGGCAGACCACGAATACGCCGGAAAACGCGTCCGCTGGACAGTCCACGCCGTACTGCAAGCTCTCGCGTACCACGCTGTTACCTCCGGAGAACAACGATCCGGGGTATGGCTGACAGGAGTAGGGGGCAGGAGCCTGTCGTTGGCCACAGGGCTGCTCAGCCCCGATACCGTATGGCGAGTCCTCGCCGATCTACGTGAACGCCCCGGCTCACCGATCGTGCTCGCCCGACACCACGTCGGCCTCGACGCCGACACCTACGCCCTCACACGGCAAAACATCGTCACCAACGACCCGGCCCATGCCCAACGCATCCGGATCGAACCCGTCCACCCCGCATGGTTCATCCTCGGCCACCACCTGCGACGCGTCCACGAACTCATCACCGACCACGGCCTGACCCGCAAAGCCGACATCTACACGGCCGCCGGCATCCCCCGCAGCACCGGTGACACCGCCATCGCCGACCTACAAACCGCCGGCCTCGTGACCACAACCGGGCGCGGCACGGTCGCACCCGGCCCAACCACCCTCGACGACATCGCCGCCGCTCATCACCTCGCCGAAATCAGCCACGAACGCGCCGAGCTCTACCGCACCGAACGCACCCAATGGCGCGACCGCCTCAACCACCAAACCCCCCAGCCGCACCCCACCGAGGACCCCGAGACCATCGAACAGCCGTATCCGGTCACCGCCGGTCATAACGACCATGACGACCATGACGCCTGGCTCGACTCCGTAATGGCCACCGGGCCCCCACCAATGGACGACATCGCCCTCGAACGCGAAATCATCGACATGACCACCGAACTGCTCGGTGCACGCATCATTTCGCCCGTCCCCGGCGCGGTGACTGCTACTTGACGCGAGATCACTGACGTCGGGGCCGCGGCGAACTGTTGTCGTCGACTCCGCGACACGCGGACAAACGGGCCAATCGGCGCGGCGCCCCCAATGTCATCAGACCCGCATAACATCGCCAGCACCTCCTTTCGAGGGGCGCCGCCGGTCCCCGGCGTGCCCAGAAAGGAGGTGTGTGGGAAATGTCCGATGACGAGAAGGAGCGCAGACGGCGCAAGACGAGAACCTGGGCTGTGGTTGCAGCCGTTACCCAGGTTGCTCGCTTTATCGTCGATGTGGTCCGACTGGTCCACGACTGGACTTCGAGCTAACAGCTCGTTGTCACCCGCACGGTCGGGGCATCATCGCAAGTGGTGCCTCGACCTCCCAGCCTGCGTCAATTCGCATCGACACCGCTAATTATGCCGCCCAACAGCCCAGATGTCTATTTTTCCCTGTTCAGGGGGTGAATCCGCTCGAATTTCCGGCGGCGGGCCGACTTGATGCCGGCCGCTTGAGTGCGCTGTCGCGTGCGATGCCGGCGGCCTCTGTTCGCACCGCCTGGGCCCGCTGCTGAGCCCGCTGCGTCGCAGTCGGCGCGTTCGCGGGGAGCGGCCCGCCGGCCGCCCGCGCCCTGGACCCGTTCCGGCCGTCGCGGCCGCCTGTACCGCCGGCCGACTCTTTGCTGGACTTTGTGCGCTGCTTCATGACGCTCACACCGGCCGAACCCATACCCCCGGCCAGCCCCCCGACAGCAGCGGACGCCGGGTGCAGCCGCGACAACGCCATCTGCCCGGCCGCCAGGCCCGCGTTAATCCGCGACGACGTCGACCGGTTACTCACCGGCCGCCCACCCAACGCCCCCGACCCGCCGCGCGCGGCCGA
>PPEA01000680.1 GCA_002967005.1 Mycobacterium talmoniae | reverse complement strand
ATCGTGGTGGCGGTCGGGGTGGGCCGGGTGGCGCTCAACGTGCATCACCCTCCGACGTGCTGGCCGGATGGGCGCTGGGCTACCTGTATTACCTGCTGTGTCTGCGGGTGGTGCGGCCGTCGTACGGAAGGCAGCCATATGGCCGCGCTGTTCCGGCACAGTCCGTCACCGGGTCCGGTTAATCTCCCCGAAGAGCAATTACGGGGAAGGGAACCATGGCGCAGACCAATGCCAATCTGATCTGGAAGATCGCCGACCTGCTGCGCGGACCGTATCAGCCCAATCAGTACGGCGATGTGATCTTGCCGTTCACGATCCTGCGCCGCTTGGACTGCATCCTGGAGTCCACCAAGGACCAGGTGCTAGCCGAGTACAAGAGGATCTCTTCGACCAAGGTCGACCCCGGTGTGCTGCTGAAGAACAAGTTCAAGCTGCCGTTCTACAACACCTCCCGCTGGAGCTTCGCCTCCCTGATCGGCGACCCGGAGGGGGTGGCCGACAACCTGGTCGACTACATCGAGCACTTCTCGCCGAACGTGCGCGACGTGTTTGACGGGTTCGGAATGCTCGACGAGATCGCCGACCTGGCGAAATCGGATCGGCTGTATCTGATCGTCAAAGAGTTCGCCGCCGTCGACCTCCATCCCCAGGTCGTCTCCGGGCACGACATGGGCTACATCTTCGAAGAGCTGATCCGCAAGTTCGCCGAATCCAACTCCACCCAGGCCGGTGACCATTTCACCCCGCGGGAAGTCATCGCCTTGATGGTCGACATCCTGTTCTGCACCCACGACGATGCGTTGACCAAACCGGGCACGGTGCGCACCATCTACGACCCGGCCGCCGGGACCGGTGGCATGCTCTCCACCGCGTACGACCACCTGGTCGAGATGAACCCCAAGGCCCGCCCCGTCCTTTACGGTCAGGACATCAACCCGCGGTCGTATGCGCTGTGTAAGTCCGACATGATCATCAAGGGCCAGGACGTCGACAACATCTACTTCGGTGACACGCTGACCGACGACGGGTTTCGCACGAAGACCTTCGACTTCCTGTTATCCAATCCGCCGTTCGGGGTGGACTGGAAGACCCAGCAGAAGAAAGTCACCGACGAACACGAGCAGCGCGGCTTCGCCGGGCGCTTCGGTCCTGGCCTACCCCGCGTCTCCGACGGGTCCATGCTGTTCCTGCTGCATCTGATCTCCAAGATGCAGCCCGTCAAGAACGGCGAGGGTGGCAGCCGGTTGGCCATCGTGCTCAACGGCTCCCCGCTATTCACCGGCGGCGCGGGTTCTGGAGAGTCCAACATCCGGCAGTGGATCATCGAGAACGACCTACTGGATGCGATCATCGCGCTGCCGACCGACATGTTCTACAACACCGGTATCGCCACCTACATCTGGATTCTGGACAACAACAAGCCGGCCAAGCGGCGGGGCAAGGTTCAGCTGATCAACGCCGTCGAGATGTTTGGCAAGATGCGCAAATCGCTCGGATCCAAGCGCAAGGAGCTGCGCGCCAAGGACATTGAGCGGATCTGCCATCTGTACGACAGCTTCCGCAATGAGCACCACACCGACGATCGTGTGGCCCACTCGAAGGTGTTCAAAGGCGAGGAGTTCGGCTACTCCACCATCACCGTGGAGCGCCCGCTGCAGCTGCGGTTTGAGCCGACCGAAGACAACGTCGAGGAAGTCCTGGCCCACAAGAGCATCACCAAACTCAAGCCCGGAGAACAGGCCGCCATCCGCGCGGCGCTGACCGGTCTGATCGGGTGGGAATGGAAGGACCGCGACGAGTTCGTCGGCGAACTCAAAGATGCGCTCCACAAGGCGGGGGTGACCAAGCCGCCGGCCCCGCTGGTCAAGACGATCTGGTCCACGATCGGCGAGCACGACGACACCGCCACCATCGTCACCGACGCCAAGGGCAACCCCGAACCCGACCCGGCGCTGCGTGACACCGAGAACGTGCCGCTTGCTGAGGACATCGAGGAGTACTTCGCCCGCGAAGTCCTGCCGCACGTCCCGGATGCCTGGATCGACCACGACAAGACCAAGCTCGGCTACGAGATCCCGTTCACGCGGCACTTCTACCGGTACGTGCCGCCCAGGCCGCTGGAGGAGATCCAGAAGGACCTACGTGTTCTGGTGGGGGAGATCCAGGCCATGCTCGCCGAGGTTGGCGCGTGAGCTGGCCAACGTACTCGGC
Organism: Mycobacterium talmoniae; assembly: GCA_002967005.1. Taxonomy (GTDB): domain Bacteria; phylum Actinomycetota; class Actinomycetes; order Mycobacteriales; family Mycobacteriaceae; genus Mycobacterium; species Mycobacterium talmoniae. The sequence continues at coordinate 5,666 of PPEA01000680.1, read as the reverse complement.
TATGAAGCAGTCAGGAGTCGACTGGTTAGGTGAGGTGCCCTCGACTTGGTCGGTTGAGCGGATGTCCTGGCTGTTCGCCGACATCTCCAGCGGCACGACACCGGATAGCAGTAATGCCGAGTACTACGGCGACGACGTCAACTGGGTCACAACTGGTGAGCTGCGTGAACAGCCGATAGGGCGAACTGAAAGGCGCCTCACACGGTCTGCGCTCGCCTCGCATAGTGCGTTGAAGGTTTATCCAGCAGGGACGTTGTTGATCGCGATGTACGGCGCGACGATAGGTCGCCTGGGCTGGCTGCAAGAGGCTGCGTGCACTAACCAAGCGTGCTGTGCATTCGCTAACCCCCTCCGGGTGGCTACCCGGTTCGCCTATTACGCTCTCAGTGCTGCTCGTGATCATCTGATCAGGCTCGCCTCTGGTGGTGGCCAGCCGAACATAAATCAGGATAAGTTGCGAAGTCTCCGTATTGGGGTGCCAAGCCGTGCGGAGCAGAACCGGATTGTCGACTTTCTCGATCGCGAGACTGTCAAGATTGATGCGTTGATCGCCAAGCAGGAGCAGCTCATCGACACCCTGCGTGAGGACCGCATCGCCACCATCACCCGAGCCGTCACCAAAGGCCTCGACCCCGACGTTGAGATGAGAGACTCTGGGATTCCGTGGATCGGGCTGGTTCCGCGCCACTGGGCAGTAGGCAAAGTCAAACATGGCTTCTCCGTGGTGCTTGGGAAGATGTACCAGGGTGAACCGCAACGTACCGCCGATGTGGAGCTTCCACATCTCAAAGCGGGCAGCATCACTGAGGCTGGGCTGAACACGGAGGAACCGATGATGTGCTGGTTCTCTGCTCATGAGGTGCGCACACTTTCGCTCAGGAAGAATGATGTGCTAGTCGTTGAAGGCGGTGCAATCGGGCGATGCACCGTTCTTGACACGGACATGCCCGGTTGGGGCTTTCAGAAGTCGCTCAACCGTGTTCGTGCACGCAGCGGCGACTCCCCGAAGTTTCTCGCCTATTTGGTGGAAACAGCGACAGCTTGCGGTCATGTATCTGTGCTCTGCGGCAAGTCCACGATCCCACACTTCACAGCAGAGAAGCTGGAGGCCTTGGAGTGGCCCCGCCCGTCCCCCGCTGAACAGCGGGCGATCGTTCGTCACCTTGAGACCAAATGCAAGAAGATCGACGCGCTGATCGCCAAAGCGACGCAGGTGATTGACACGCTGCGGGAGTATCGCTCGGCACTTATTACCGACGCGGTGACGGGGAAGATTGACGTGAGCGGGGCGGTGGCGTAGGTATGGCGCGGCCGCAGACGATTCAAATCTATTTGCCGTCGGGGGATCCGGCTGGTCTGCGGGTGGCTAACTTGACGACCCGCACGGTGCGGGTGTTTGAGGTACCTCGTTCGTTGCTTGCGCAGTTCCTGCAGCGCCCTGAGGCAGGCCAGGTGGGTGTCTACTACCTGTTTGGTTCCAAAGACGACGAGACGCCGCAGTGCTATATCGGCCAGTCCGGGAACGTGGGGTCTCGGCTGCAGCAGCACACCACGAGCAAGGACTTCTGGACCAAGGCGATGGTGGCGGTGTCGTTGACCAACGAGTGGACCTCGACACATGTGGCGTACCTGGAGTGGTTGTCGCTGGCGCGGGCGAAGGCTGCCGGGCGCTACGTCCTGGTCAACGGCAACCAGGCTTCAAACCCGTTCACCCCGGAACCCTTGGAGGCCGACTGCCAGGAGTTCATCGACACGATCACGGTGCTGCTCACCACACTGGGTGCGCCTGTCCTAGAAAAGATTAGGCTGGTGTCGTCCGCTGCCTCGAGCGCCGAGACGACGACCGCCGACGACGCGGAACTGTTGCTCTTCACGGAAGCCGGGTGCGACGCGAGCGGGTACCAGACCTCCGAGGGGCTGTTAGTGCTCGCTGGGTCGAGGGGGCGCTCTGCATTGCGCCCGTCGGCCCCCAGCAGCGTTGCTCGATTGCGGGACAGCCTTCAGGCAGAAGGTGTGGTCCAGGTCGACGGTGAGGATCTGATCTTCCTCAAGGACCATCTGTTTACCAGTCCGTCCGCTGCCGGGAGCGTGCTTGTCGGGGGCACCAATAACGGACGTGCCAGTTGGCACAACGATCAGGGGCAATCCATCAACTTCATCGAGCAGGTTGCCCTCGCGTCGACCGTCGAGGCGGAACCGGAATGACTCAGCATCATGAGTCCGCGTTCGAGACCGAGATCTGTGAGTACCTGGCCGAGCACGGGTGGTTGTACTCACCCACTGACGCCGGCTACGACCGGGAGTTGGCCCTGTTCCCAGAAGACGTGTTCGGTTGGCTGGCCGACACCCAGCCGGACCAGTTGGCCAAGCGGGTCAAACCGGAGCTGACGGGACAGGCACTGGCGAAGGCGCAGACGGGTGTGCTGACCACGCTGGCGAAGGCGCTGGGCGCTGATCCGAGGGCGAACGGCGGCACGTTGTCCGTGCTGCGAAGAGGGTTCAAGGACCTCAACGCGCAGTTTCAGATGTGCCAGTTCCGCCCCAACACCACGCTGAACGAGACCACCAAGAAGCGTTACGACGCGGTGCGGCTGCGGGTGGTGCGGCAGGTGCACTACTCGACGCAGAACCACAACAGCATCGACTTGGTGTTCTTCGTCAACGGCATCCCGGTCGCCACCGCCGAATTGAAGACCGACTTCACCCAGAACATCACCGACGCGGTGCTGCAGTACAAGCAGCACCGGCACCCCAAGGGCGAACCCCTGCTGCAGTTCGGGTCGCGAGCCTTGGTGCACTTCGCGGTATCCAACAGCGAAGTGCAGATGACGACCAAGCTGGCTGGCAAGGACACCGTGTTCTTGCCGTTCAACCGCGGCGATCACGGCCATGGCGGGAATCCGCCGAATCCGCACGGCTCCCCGACGGCGTATTTGTGGGGCCAGATCCTGCAGCGCGACACCTGGCTGGACATCCTCGGACGCTTCATGCACCTGCAGGTCGACGAGGATCTCGACCCTGTCACGAACAAGAAGACCCGCAAGCAGACGATGTTGTTCCCACGTTTCCACCAGTGGGAGGCCGTGACCCGGCTGGTGGAGGCCGCCCGCGAGCAGGGCCCCGGGCATCGGTATCTGATCCAACACTCGGCCGGCAGCGGCAAGACGAATTCGATTTCGTGGCTGACCCACCGGCTCTCGGTGCTGCATGACGATGCGAACACGCCGGTGTTTGACTCGGTCATCGTGATCACCGACCGCAACGTCCTCGACGCCCAACTGCAGGAGGCGATCCGCCAGATCGACCGCACCCCAGGAGTCGTCGCCCACATCGCCGGGCTGGGCGGGCCGAAATCTCAGGAACTCGCCGACGCACTGACCGGTGGGACGAAGATCATCATCGTCACCATCCAAACGTTCCCGTACGCGTTAGAGCTGATCCGCACCCAAGCCGATCTCAAGGGCAAGAACTTCGCGATCATCGCCGACGAGGCGCACTCATCGCAGGCCGGCGAAGCGTCCAAACGGCTGAAAGCAGCTCTGACGGCCAGCGAACTCGACGAGCTCAAAGACGGTGGCACCCTTGATGCCGAGGACGTGTTGGCTGCGGAGATGACCGCCCGTGCCGAAGCCAAGAACTTGTCGTTTTTCGCGTTCACCGCCACCCCGAAAGCTAAGACGCTGGAACTGTTTGGGCACAGGGGCTACGACGGCAAACCTCACCCGTTCCACCTGTATTCGATGCAGCAAGCCATCGAGGAGGGCTTCATCCTCGATGTGCTGCGCAGTTACACGCCGTATAAGACGGCGTTCCGGCTGACCCACAACGGGCAGACCTACGAAACCACCGACACCGCCGAGAGCGGGACGGTGGACGTCTCGGGCGACTCCAGCGGCGACTTGGTCGATAAACGTGCGGCGATTAAATCGGTGATGAATTGGGTCAAACTGCACCCGACCAACATCGCCCAGAAGGTTCAGATCATCGTCGAGCACTTCCGCGCCAACGTGGGCCCCCGGCTGGACGGGAGGGCCAAGGCGATGGTGGTGACCTCATCGCGCAAGGCCGCTGTGCGCTACAAGCTGGCCTTCGACAAGTACGTCGCCCAGCAGGGCTACACCGACGTCGCCGCCCTGGTGGCATTCTCCGGTGAGGTCACCGACGACGAATCCGGCCTGGAGAAGGTCACCGAATCCTCGATGAATCCCGGGCTGAAGGGCCGAGACCTGCGCGATGCGTTCGCGACCGACGAATACAACGTCATGCTGGTGGCCAACAAATTCCAGACCGGCTTCGACCAGCCACTGCTGGTCGCCATGTACGTCGACAAGAGGTTGTCGGGGGTGGCGGCGGTGCAGACCCTGTCCCGGCTCAACCGCAAAGCCCCGGGCAAGGATCAGACCTTCGTGCTGGATTTCGCCAACACCGCCGAGGACATCGTCGAAGCATTCGAGCCCTACTACGAGGCCACCACGCTCGCCGACGTCACCGACCCCAACATCGTGCACGAGACCATGAGCAAGCTCGACGCCGCCGGGATCTATCAGGAGTCGGAGATCGACGGCCTTGTCGCGGACTACCTTGCGCGCAAAGGCCATGAGGCGCTCAACAAGTGGGTGAAGCCGGCCCGCGATCGCTTCCGTGACCGGGAACGCCAGGCTATCGATCACAACGACAAGCTCGCCCTGGAAGAGTTACAGATCTTCCGCAAGGATGTCGGGACCTTCATCCGCCAATACGACTTCCTGTCCCAGATCGTCAACTACGAGGACCCGTCGCTGGAGAAGCTGTCGATCTATCTGCGCCACCTCGCGCCGGTCATCGCCAGTGAGCAGCTGAACCATGAGATCGACCTGTCCACCGTCGATTTCGACTATCTGGCGCACCGCGAGCAGCCGACCACTTCCGGCAACCTGACCGGCGATGTGCCCCTGCAGCCGGCCAAGGAGTCGGGCACCGGCACCGCCCGTGACCCGGAGTTGGTGGCGCTCGATGAGGTCATCGCCCAGATCAACGATCTGTTCTCCGGAGACCACCCCGACTCCAGCGTGCGCAACGTCGTCACCCACATCAAAGACCGGCTCGAAGAGAGCGAGACGTTACAACAGCAGGCCCAGAACAACACGCTGGCGCAGTTCTCCGCCAGCCCGGACCTGCAGAGTGAGTTCGTCGGTGCGGTGATCGGGGCCATGGCCTCCTCGGAAGATCTGTCGACCCAGATCCTCAACAACCCCGAACTATCCCAGAAGCTGCTCGGGGAACTAGTTCCGATGATCTACCAGGGATTGAAGGCGGCCGGGTAGGCGTTCGGCTCGCGTGTTGCGCTAGTCGCAGGTGCCGCACACCCCGGTCAGTGACAACTGCATACCGCAATCGCAGAAGTCCGCGTCGCGGCGGGTATCGCGGGTGAGAGTTCGGCGCCACCTGTGAGCATTAGCGGTCCGGGTCGGGCTCGTCGGTCTTTGGGTCGGCCACCACGATGCGGCGGGTGGCCACCGGCTTGCCCTTGATGTGTTTGGTCACCGGTGGCGCCGGGGGCGGCGTGGTGATCCGGCCCTGCACCGGCGCGCCGTTGCGCACCGACGGCGCGAGGACGCGTTTGGTGGCGGCCTTGGGCTCCTCACCCAGCCCGCCGCCTTGCATGGCCCCCGGCGGCATGAACGGCA
>PPEA01000068.1 GCA_002967005.1 Mycobacterium talmoniae | reverse complement strand
AGCCGCCGGGGCCGAGCCCGACGGGGCCGCTGCTGGGGGCGGGCTGCACCCAGGTGGCCAGGTCCTTGCCGCCGGCGTTGTACACGACGCTGGTGGGGTTGTCACCGGTCACGTCGAAGTACACCTTGCCGGTGGTCTTTTGACCCTGGCTAATCGTGCCCGGGTTGACACCCTGAGGGGTGGCGACCCCGTACAGGACGCGGTAGGTCTGGCCACTCGCGCTGCGGGCGTTCAGGTTCGACACGATCGGGGTGACCGAGCCCTGCAGGGCCTCGTCGGTGGCGTTGGCCTCCCACAGGGTGCCCTGCGGGGTGTACGGGATGGTGTCGCTGCTTTGTTTGAGATCGCTGATGGTCCAGCCCTGCACCACGTCGCCGTTGGTCAAGGTCGCCTGCGTACCGAGCGGGTGCGAGGCGGTGGTGTCGCTGGCTTCGTCGGCAGCGGCAATAGCTGCGCTGGCGATGCCGAGGGCTCCGGCGGTGACGAAGGTGGCTGCTGCCGCCATTGCGGCGGTGCTGATCTTCACGGTTTTCACTCCTGTTTCGTCCGAGCGGCCATTCCGCTGCGGTGGGGTGGGAACTGCACCTAACGACGGTTAGGCCGTCGTTGTCGGTCTCAAAGCTGATGCATAGCGATACTTCATCACGGTAGTTTTACCATCCGCTACCCGGGACCGCATCAAATTTGCCCGCGCTGCCGATAGCTATCACGAGTGCGACGTCCACCAGGTGTAGACCTGTTCCAGGCCGGCGCCTTGTGGTTCTGCCTGAACAACGGCGAGCAAACATTCGGCGTCATTGGTCCACGCGACCGTCGGGACCGCTTTTTGGGTCGCGCATAACAGCATGCCGCTGGTCTTGTCCGGGGTGGCGTTGCGGTGCCACGCTCCCGGCGATTGGATTCGCCCGGGGCAGTCGACCACCGCCGAGTTGTGGACAATTCCGTTAAACGCGAAGTGCAGCGCCGCGGTATCCGGGAACAACGTGAACGTCGCCGACGCCGGGCCATCCGGATCGTCGTTCTTGCCGCACGACACTTTGGCCAATGCGTCTTTGGGCAAGGTGGTCGGCTTGCAGGTGCCCGGTGGATAGCCGGTCGGAAGCAGGCTCAACAGGCGGGCTTGGGCGGCGGTGTCGGGCGGCTTGGGTGCCGCGGTGGTGGATGTCGTGCCGGTGGTCTCGGCGGCCTCCGCGGCGTCGTGCGAGGGGCGCAGCAGCCAGAAGGCCCCGCCGGCGAGCACGATCACCGCGCCGCGCCGGCCAGGGCCAGCAGCAGCTTCGGCTTCCGGGAGCGGCGCAGCGATCCCGGCAGTGGAGTTCCGAATTCGCCCGGCCAGGCGTGACCAGTTGGTGCTTGCGGGGGTACGGCGGGCCAGCCGCCGCCGGTCGGCTGCTGGGCGCGGCCGTTGGTCGGGGACGGGCCTGGCTCGAACGGCCGGGTCGGTTCCGGAGCGTTGGAGACCTGGGCAGGTTCGTACGGTCGGGTTGGTTCGGGCCCGCCCCCGTGAACCGGACCGGGTTCGAAGTGGCGGGTGGATTCCGGGGCGTTGGGGACCGGGCTGGGCTCGTACGGTCGGGTCGGTTCCGGACCGCCGCCGGGGCCCGGATAGGACGGGCCGGAGGGCACATGCGGGGCCGGCGGCGGAGGCGGTCGGTGCGGCTGCTCGAAACCGCCGGGCGGCGGGGCGACCACCTGGGTGTGTTCGGTCGTGTCGTCGGCCAGGTCCTGATCCGACCCGCTTAACGCCTGGTAGGCGGCCCGCGCGAGCTCGCCGGCGCTGCCGTAGCGCTCGTACGGGTCTTTGGCCATGCCCCGCGCGATCACCTCGTCGAAGGATTCCGGGACGATGCCCAGCCGCAATTGGCTGGGGCGCGGGATCGGCCGCATCAGGTGCGAGGTGATCAGCATCCGGGCGTTGTCACCGCGATACGGTGACCATCCGGTCAGGCATTCGTACAGCACGCAGGCCAACGAATAAACGTCGACTCGGTGGTCCGGTGTGGCGTCCCCGAACCGTTCCGGAGCCGAATATTTAAAAGTGCCCGCCGCGTCGCCCACCTGGGTTGCGCCGTCCAAACTGGCGGCATCGGCGATACCAAAATCGACCAAATACGCGAAATCGTCGCGGGTGACCAGAATATTTTCCGGTTTGACGTCGCGATGGATTACCCCCGCGGTGTGCGCCGCATCCAGCGCCAATGCCACCTGACGCACAATGCCCACCGCCCGGGTCGGCGGCAGTGGACCCAGCTCTTTCAACATGGCGGACAAGTCGGTGCCGTCGATAAGGCGCATATCCAAAAACAGCTGCCCATCGATCTCGCCGTAATCGTGGATCGGCACCACGTGCGGGTCTTGCAGGCGCCCGGCGGTGCGCGCTTCGCGCTGCAGCCGCTCACGGAACGCCGGATCGTGGCTCAACACCGGGGACAGGAGCTTCAAGGCCACAACCCGCTGCTTAACCGTGTCCTGGGCCTCATACACCTCGCCCATTCCGCCACGGCCGATCAACCGGGTGAGGTTGTAGTGCCCAAACTGTGACCCCACCCGTGAACCGCGTGCGGTGTCGCTCATCGCCGACTCCTTAAGCCAACCCCACGTCCGCGCCGACGGCGGCGAGCCAACCCCACTCGCCCACCATCGCCGCAATACTCCGGCAAATTATGACGGCAGAACCCCGGCACGTTCGTCAGACGGTAACGGTAGCAGCCGACCGTTCCACCCCGCCGATTACGGTGACTGCCAACGCGGTGGGTCTGACTGCGTTGTCGACCTGTGGGCCGCCGCGCGGGACGGCCAGTACGTCTGGATCCATGAGCACGGTGGGAGTGAACGCAATGAGCCTGGTCATCTCCGATCACGAACGGGCGGCGCTGGCCGCGGTGACACAGTTCCCGCTGTTGGCCGCGATCACCGGGCGGCGATCACGGCGATTCCCGGTCGGCGGGCAGATCCCCGCCGGCGCGCTGGCGTTCACCAGCCGACGCCCGGTCCAGCCGTTATCGGAGGTCGAGCGGGCGCTGGTGCTGTCGGTGACCGGCGGCGTCACCGGGTGGCACTACGGCATCACCCACCACCCCGGCTACGCGCCGCGGCTGCCCAACTACTCCGGCAGTGCAACCGGCCGCACCTTCCCGTCGGCGGCGGGTTTCCACACCAGCCAACTGTTCTTCACCGACGACTCCGGAACTTATCTGTTGCCCACCCGCGACCAGGCCCCGCGCGCATTCGACGGCATCGAGGAATGGATCGGCCACACCGCGGAATCGTATGTTCGCATTTCGGATTCGCGGCTGGAACTTCCTCGCGAAGAGCCCTACATGGAGGGGCACAACACCTGGATCGGCAATCACCCGGGCAGCCTGCTGGCGTTTCCGGTCGCCGACCTCGCCGAGCATCTGATGGAAAACCTGTGGTTCTTCGCCGCCAACGGCTACCGCATTTTCGACGACATCAACCATCGCCAGATCGGCGGCACCGAATCCTTTACCGGGCTGCGCCACGGCGACGACCCGATCCCGCTGTCGTTTGTGGAGCAGTACACGCTGACCGAAGCGAGCGCGGAACTTGCCATCGCCGCGAACAACGGGATGCTGGCCCTGCAGGCGATCGGGCTGGGCGGCTGGATCTACGACGGGCTGGACCGACTGTCGGTGTTGGGCGGTTCCGGTGACCCCAAGGCGCCGGGGTTGGGTTTCGTCGCCGACAGCGACGACCGGTGGCCGTTCCCGAACGCCACCGGGCTGCCCGGATACTTCGAGACGCTGAGCCCACCGCATGTGCCGTCGGTGGCGGCCGGCGTCGAGAAGCTCGTCGCGCGCAAGTTCGGTTCCGGCGGGCCGTTCCACCCCGACACCGCCGGTCCCTGGTCGGACACACCCCGGGTGCGGGCGTCCGCGCTGCCGCCCGACGCCATTCAGGAGCTGGTCACGCTCGAGGCGACCTACATCTACGACACGTTCGGCAAGCTGCCCGGCACGGTGCCGACCGTGCACGTGCTGATGTATCTGCAGGCCCAACACCTCGACCTCGACTTCTACGACGAGCTCTTCGCTCCCGGCGCGTACTTGGCGACGCACGCCGAACACCAGGCCCGCTGGCATACGTCGTGCTGACGCGGCGCGGCCAAACAGTCCTAGTGCGATCACACCTGCGGGATGCCGAGTTCCTCGAGCCAGCGTTGGAACTCGATCAGCGGGAGGTCGGCGGGGCGGATGTAGAGGGCCAGGCGCGATTCCAGCGGCGGCAGCAGCCAGGGCCGCTGGCTTTCGATGACCACCCGATCCTGCGCTTGCAACGTGTCCTCGAAGGTGAGGTAGCGTTCGTCGCCCGCCGGATCGAGGTCAAAGTCACGCGCCGTCAGCAGGTAAACATGGGAGCGGTCGGCGTCGACCGGCTGGACCGCCATGAAGATCACGTAGGTGCCGGTGGCGCTGCGCTTGACGAGGCGGATAGAGGTCGGGGTGGCGGCATTCCGGTAGTTGACGGTCTCGCAGATGCCAGTACCCATCGATGACAGGGTGCCCGGCTGCTCCACGGAATACGAAGTGATGAGGTAGTCGCCTTCCCGATGGGCCTCGTGGTCTGGGGCTTCGGGCGTGTCGGGATCGCCGAGCAGGCCCGGATGCACCCAGCCGAAGTGTGTGTCATCGAGCGCACCCATGACGACCCGCGGCGCACTGGCCCGCCACGGCTCGTAGGTGCGCGGGGCCGTGACGCGGAATGCCGGGTCGCTGAACTCAGGGAGTTCGGGGATCGCCGCCGCCTCCGGGGTCTCCAGGCAGACCCAGATCAGCCCGTAACGCTCCTCGGTCGGATAGCTCGCGACCTGGGCGCCGCGAGGGATCGGCGCGCCCCGCCGAGCGGGAATGTCGACACAGCGCCCACCACCGTCGTAGGCCCAGCCGTGATAGGAGCAGCGAAGCGCGTGGCCGTCGACGACTTCCCCCAAAGACAGCGCCGCGCCCAGGTGGCGGCAAACGTCGTCGAGACAGGCTGGCCGGCCCCGGAGCCTGGCCAGCACGAGTGGGCGGCCGAGCAGCCGCACCCCGACCGGCCGATCCAGCAGTTCGGCGGCGGTCAACACCGCGTGCCAGCGGTTGGCGAGCGCGGCGCGAAATCTATCGGCTGCCACCGAGATCTCCACGGACACCATCATGGCGCACTCGCGAACGGCAGCTCGGGTTTTCCGCGACGCATCGGCCACGCCAGCGAGCCCCAGTGTGGGGTGAGTACGGCCCGCGGCGGCGACGCACGCCGAACACCAGGCCCGCTGGCATGCGTCGTCGGGCTGACGACGGTGGTCAGAAGGGCGGCGGTTGGTAGTTGCGGGCCAGTTCGGCCAATCGTTTTCGGTGTTCTTCGGCGCGCCGGGTCTCGTTGATCCGGCGTTCGCAGCTGATGCGGTAGCGACGTGCTTGGGACCGGGTGCGGCTACGTCGGGGCATCATCACCCCGCGCCCGGTGTGGGGCACCCGGGTCGCGGTGGGCAGCACCAGTTTGCCGGTGGGGGCGGCCAACACCGGGAAGAAGATCGCCCCACCGGGGCTGGTGGTGTAGGTGCGCCCGCTGGGCGACGTCCAGACCACGGTCCCGTCCGGCAATTGGCGGTCGGCCCAACCACCCAGCCCGGTGTAGAACGTCTTGAGCAAATGGTGAAATCTGCAGAGCAGCTTAAGGTTTGACGGGTGGGTGGGGCCCAGCGGATGCGGGACGGTGTGGTCGATGTCGCACCGGATCGCCGGCTCATCGCAGCCCGGGAATCTACACGTCAAATCCCGCAGCCGGACGAACTCAGCCAGCGCCGTCGACGGCCGATACCCGGCCTCCGGCACCGTCGACGGCCACACCAGCGGCTTGAGCTTGGCGGTGCGCGCCATCTCGCTAAGCACGCTGGCCGGTATCGGGCCAAACCCGGGCAGATATCCCGGCGCGTGGCCGTCCCCGTCCAGGGTGGCCTGCTCCGCCATCACATGGACCGTCACGTCGGTGCCCGCACGCCGGCCTGCTGCCGGGCACTGCGGGGAACCGCATTCACAGCGCAGCGCATCCAGGCCGGCGGCCAACGCGCCGAACGCGTCGGCCCGACGTTGTTCCTTGGCGCGCGGGTCGTCTCGGCATACCGTGGCCGCCAACGCATCAAGGCGCTGATCCAACGCGGCCCCGTCGGCGGCGTGCAGCTGCGCCCAGATTCCGGCCAGCCCGGAATTGGTGGGCCCGATCTCGACATACCGGTCCTGGTTGCGCTGGCCGGGCATCCGCTGCCCGGCCGGATCAAACCGGGCGATCCACATGTCAATGCGCTCAAACAGTTTCGGCTTGGAAAACCGCATCCACTTCGGCGCGTGCTTGGCCACGGCGGCATCGAGCTTGGCGACCAGCACCGGGTCTTGGACTAACTCGCTGCGATACACCACCGCGGCCATCACCCGAAAATCAATGTCCCCGCGCGCGAACGCCTCAGCAACCCGCGGCAGCCGCTCCCGCAACTCGATCGCATACCGCAACCGGCCCCGCGCCCGTCCCCGACTGATCCCCAGCGCTGCCGATACTTCGGCGACCAGACTGTCATAGCCATCCACGGCCCAGTTCGCCCGCTCGATTTCGTCCTCAGGCGCCCGGCGCACATACAGTTCACCGATGGCGGCCAACTCCCGCGCGCACATCGCGTTTTGCGCACGCGAAGCCGCGGTAATCGCATCAACCACACCGGCGTCATCGACACCGACAAAAGGCTCGGTGACCTGCGACGATGGTGTGTTATCGAACATAGTCCCGACGCTACACCCACCCCCCGACAAGGCTTGGGCGGTGCCGCGACGGGCCAGGTTTCGTTGATCCGCCGTGGGCTGGTGATGCGCTACACCGGCTGTGGGTCGATTCCTACCGACGTCTCAGCCGGTGGTGTGGACGATCAGCACGTCGGTCTTGGCCCTGCGGGAGACTTCGGATGGGACTGATCCCAGCAGCCGCCCAGCGACGCTGCCGAGTCCGACGTTGCCGACGACCAGCAGGTCGGCATGGACCTCCTCGGCCAGTTGCACCAGCGCGTTGATCGGGGCACCAACGATCGACTTCTCTTCCACGTTTTTGGCCCCGGCCTTGTGCGCCCGTTCCCTGGCGTCCCGCAGCAGCGCATAGATGGGGGCGGCGCCCACCAACCGGTAATCCTCGCCGTGGGTGCTACCCGGCGGCACGCTCCAACCGCCGGGTTCCTCGGGGATGGGGGGATGTGCCGTCGCAACGATCAATTTCGCGCCGTGATCCGACGCGATCGCGCCCGCGCGGTCCACCGCACGCAGCGAGGAGTCCGAGCCATCGGTGCCGACCACGACGGTCTGATAGGCGCTCATTGCCCTCCCAGTGTAGGGCCGGACGAGCGCTCAGGAACCCCGCAATTTCCAGGCGAACCGATGCGGCCGCTTACAGCCAGGTGTCCTCGGTGGTGGCGGTCAAGAACGCCTCCAGGTCGTTGCGCCACTGCGCCGGGGTGGTCTTGTCCGGCTCGATACCGGTGTAGTCGCCGCGGTAGAACAGCAGCGGCCGCGGTTTGATCGCCGGCGGCTCGGACAGCGACTGCACCGCCCCGAACACCACGAAGTGGTCGCCACCGTCGTGCACGTCGGCGACCGTGCAGTCAATGTGCGCCAACGACCCCGCGATAATCGGAGACCCCAACGCCGAAGGCTCCCAGTCGATCCCGGCGAACTTGTCGGGTTCCTTGGAGCCGAACCGCGCCGAGACGTGCTTCTGCGACTCGGTGAGCACGTTCACGCAGAACCGCCCACTGGCCTCGATGGCCTGCCACGACCGGGACACCTTGGTGGGGCAGAACAACACCAGCGGCGGGTCCAGCGACAACGCCGCGAACGACTGGCAGGCAAACCCGATCGGGACATCCTCGTGCACGGTGGTGATGATGGTGATCCCGGTGCAGAACTGGCCCAGCACGTTACGGAACGTGCGCGGGTCGAGCGGCGCAGTGGTCATTACTGCCCGTGCGCGCCGACGGTGAAGTCGTGACCCCACAGGCTGACCGCGGTGCTCTCGCGGGCGATCCAGTCGTGGTCATCGACTTGCAGTCCCTCGCAACCGAATTCGATGTCGAATCCGCCCGGGGTCTTCATGTAGAAGGACAGCATCTTGTCGTTGACGTGTCGACCCAGCGTCGCCGACATCGGCACCTTGCGCCGCAGCGCACGATCCAGGCACAAGCCCACATCGTCGGCCTCGCCGACTTCGATCATCAGGTGCACGATCCCGCTCGGGGTGGGCATCGGCAGGAACGCCAGGCTGTGGTGGCGCGGGTTGCAGCCGAAGAAACGCAGCCAGGCCGGGGCACCGTCGGCCGGGCGGCCAACGAATTGGGGGGGCAGCCGCATCGAGTCGCGCAGCCGGAACCCGAGCACATCGCGGTAGAAGTGCAGCGCCTCGGCGTCGTCGCGGGTGGACAGCACCACGTGACCCAGGCCCTGCTCCCCGGTGACGAACTTGTGGCCGTACGGGCTGACCACGCGGCGGTGCTCCAGCGCGGCGCCGTGGAACACCTCCAGGTTGTTGCCCGACGGGTCCTGGAAGACGATCATCTCGTCGACCCGACGATCGGCCAGCTCGGCGGCGGTGGCCTCCTTGTACGGCGTGCCCTCCAGCTCCAGCCGTTTCCGGATGTCCTGCAGGCCCGCGGCGTCGGCGCATTCCCAGCCGGCCACCGAGAGCCGGTCGTGGTCGCCGGGCACGATCACCAGCCGCGCCGGAAAGTCGTCCATCCGCAGGTACAGCGCACCTTCGGTGGCACCCGCGCCCTCGACCATGCCGAGCACCTTCAAGCCGTACTCGCGCCAGGCCGCCACGTCGGTGGCCTCGATGCGCAGATACCCCAGTGACCGGATGCTCATCACGCACCTCCCAGAAAATCTGCGGTCAGCTTATTAAACTCGTCGAACTTCTCTACCTGTACCCAATGTCCGCACTGTCCAAAGACGTGCAACTGCACCCGCGGGATGGTCTTGACCGCGACCAGCGCCCCGTCCAGCGGGTTCACCCGGTCCTCGCGGCCCCACATCAGCAGCACCGGCTGGCGCAGCCGATACACCTCGCGCCACATCATGCCGAGCTCGAAGTCGGCTCCGGAGAACGACATTCCCATCGCGCGGGCCGCCGCCAGTGATTCCGGCGTGCTGGCCAGCGCGAACCGTTGGTCCACCAACTCGGGGGTGATCAGCTTCTTGTCGTAGACCATCACCTTCAGGAACGCTTCCAGGCTCTCCCGGGTCGGCGCAGCAGAGAACGCGCTGAGCTTCTTGACGCCTTCGGTGGGGTCGGGGGCGAACAGGTTGACGCTCAGGCCGCCCGGCCCCATCAGCACCAGCCGGCCGGCGAGTTCGGGGTAGTCCAGCGCGAACCGGACCGCGGTGCCACCACCCAGCGAATTGCCGACCAGCGGGGTACGCCCCAGGCCGAGCTGGTCGAACAGCCCCTTGAGTGCCGTTGCGGCGTACCGGTTGAACTGCGGATGCTCGGCGCGTTTGTCCGACAGGCCGTAGCCGGGCTGGTCGACGGCCAGCACGTGGAAGCGCTGCGCCAACACCCCGATGTTGCGGGACCAGTTGGTCCAGCTGGCCGCGCCCGGCCCGCCGCCGTGCAGCAGCACGATGGTCTGGTCGTTGCCGATGCCGGCCTCGTGGTAGTGCAGCCGCAGCGGGCCGTCCACGTCGACTTCGGCGAAACGCGAAGTGGATTCGAAAGTCAGCTCGTCAGTCGCGGTCACGGGTTAGACCATGGTGTCGCCGGGCGGCAGCCCGAACTCGTGGTTGCCGAAGATCACGTAGGCCCGCTCCGGGTCGTTGGCGGCGTGCACCCGACCGGCGTGCGCGTCGCGCCAGAACCGTTGCACCGGCGCGTCATTGGCCAGCGCGGTGGCGCCGGAGGCCTCGAACAGCCGGTCGACCGACGCGATCGCCCGACCGGTGGCCCGCACCTGGTCGCGGCGGGCCCGGGCCCGCAGCTCGAACGGGATCTCCTTGCCGGCCGACAGCAGCGCGTACTCGTCGGAGACGTTGCCGATCAGCTGCCGCCAGGCGGCGTCGATGTCGCTGGCCGCCTCGGCGATGCGGACCTTGGCGAACGGGTCGTCCTTGGCCTTCTCGCCGGCGAACGCCGCGCGCACCCGCTTGCCCTGGTGCTCGACGTGGGCGTCGTAGGCGCCGTAGGCCATCCCGACGATCGGGGCCGAGATGGTGGTGGGATGCACGGTGCCCCACGGCATCTTGTACACCGGCGCGGTGTTGGTCTCATACCCGCCGGCGCTGTGGTCGTTCATCGCCTTGTACGACAAGAAGCGGTGCCGGGGCACGAACACGTCCTTGACCACGACGGTGTTGCTGCCGGTGCCGCGCAGCCCGACCACGTTCCACACGTCGTCGATGCGGTACTCGCTGCGCGGGATCAGGAAGCTGCCGAAGTCCACCGGGCGGCCGTCCTTGATGACCGGCCCGCCCAGGAACGCCCAGGTGGCGTGGTCACAGCCCGAGGACCAGTTCCAGGAGCCGCTGACCAGATAGCCGCCGTCGACCACGGTGCCCGCGCCCATCGGCGCGTACGAGGAGGAAACCCGCACGCTGGGGTCCTCGCCCCAGACCTCCTCCTGGGCCTTCTGGTCGAACAGCGCCAGGTGCCAGTTGTGCACCCCGATGATGGAGGCCACCCAGCCGGTGGAACCGCAGGCGCTGGCCAGCCGGCGGACCGCCTCGTAGAACACCGCCGGGTCGCACTGCAGACCACCCCACTGCTCGGGCTGCAGCAGCTTGAAGAAACCGACGTCGTCAAGGGCCTTGACGGTTTCGTCGGGCAGCCGACGCAGGTCTTCGGTCGCCTGAGCACGCTCACGCAGCTGCGGCAGCAGCTCGTCGATGCCGGCTAGGACCGACTGCACGTCACGCTGTTGAATGGACGTCACTGGATGCCTCCCGGGAGTACGGGCCGAGGTACCGACCTAGACAGAGATTAGAACACGTTCCGATTCGTGTCGAGCACGGTATTCCTGCGGCTGGTAGCGCTAGGTAACCAGTTTTTTGTAACCTGTTCTAGTTATGACGAACGATGAGGGGCCGGCGTTGACCGAGGACGTTCTGGACGAGCCGCTCGGCAGCCACGTCCTGGAGTTGCAGATCGCCGACGTCGTCGCCGAGACCGACGACGCCCGGTCGCTGGTGTTTGCCGTGCCCGAGGGCGCCGACATTCCGCCCGAGCGGCTGCGATATGCGCCCGGCCAGTTCCTGACCCTGCGCATCCCCAGCGACCGCACCGGCTCGGTGGCCCGCTGCTATTCGCTGTGCAGCTCGCCGTTCACCGACGACGCGCTCACCGTCACGGTCAAGCGGACCGTCGACGGCTACGCCTCCAACTGGCTGTGCGACCACGCCCACCCCGGCATGCGCATCCACGTGCTGGCCCCGTCGGGCACCTTCGTGCCCAAGACGCTGGACGCCGACCTGCTGCTGGTGGCGGCCGGTAGCGGCATCACCCCGATGATGGCCATTTGTAAATCGGCGCTGGTGCAGGGCAGCGGCCAGGTGACCCTGCTCTACGCCAACCGCGACGAACGGTCGGTGATCTTCCGCGGCGCGCTGCGCGAACTGGCCGACAAGTACCCCGACCGGCTGACGGTGCTGCACTGGCTGGAGTCGGTGCAGGGGTTGCCGAGCGCGGCCGCGCTGGCCAGGCTGGCCGCGCCGTACACCGGCCGGGACGTGTTTATCTGCGGGCCGGGACCGTTTATGCAGGCCGCCCGGGATGCCCTGGCGGCGCTGAACGTCCCCGCCAACCAGATCCACATCGAGGTGTTCAAATCGCTGGACAGCGATCCGTTCGCCGCGGTCAAGGTGGAGGACTCCGGGGATGAGCCGCCGGCCACCGCGGTGGTGGAGTTGGACGGCGAGACACACACCGTGTCCTGGCCGCGCGGCGCCAAGCTGCTCGATGTGCTGCTCGACGCCGGCCTGGACGCGCCGTTTTCCTGCCGGGAGGGCCACTGCGGCGCCTGCGCCTGCACGCTGCGCAACGGCAAGGTGAACATGGAAGTCAACGACGTGCTGGAACAGCAAGACCTCGACGACGGGCTGATCCTGGCCTGCCAGTCCCACCCGGAAACCGATTCGGTCGAAGTGACCTACGACGACTAACACGGCGCTAAGTTCTTGACCCGGGCTCCCGAGAAGAGGCGTGCATGAGGCGACTGGTAACAGCACTGGCGGGTGCCGGGTTGGTCCTGGCGGTGGCACCGCCGGCGGTGTCGGCGGCGGCCAGCGACACCGCGACCACGTTGTTCCCGGTCAACGATTCCGCCGATCAGCTGGAGACGCACAGCTGGGTGGACTGCAAGGTTGCCGCGGCGCACTGCGACTTCATCGCCGGGGTGCAGTTGCGCACCCCGGACGGGGTGGCCGGGTTCCCGCCGGATCTGTGGGCCCGGCAAAGCACCGAGATCCGGTCGAATAAGCGCTCGGCGTATTTGGACGTGCACACCGCCGGCGGCGAAGGCCCGTGGGCCGACCGCGGCGGGCCGGGGACGAAGGTGTTCAAGGAGGGCGGCACCGCGACGGTCACCTCGCTGTACAACGGTGCGGGACCGCCGGACAAGTATCAGACCGTCGGCACCATCGACTCCAACGACTGGGCCACGGGACGCCCGGCGACCGACGCGAAGGTGATCGTGTGCGCGAACGTGCAGGTGGTCTACGCCGGGGTCAACCTCACCACCCCGAGCACCTGCGCGCAGGCCACATTCTCCTGACCAGCGACTTCGGCCGAAGATCGAAGCGATTTTGGGTGCGTTAGGCGACCGGCACCGCCGGTAACGTACGACCCTGTGACCAGACGCGAAAGCGATCCGGAGTTGCTGCGGCAGATCGGCGCCGCCGCCCAGCAGGCCGGTCTCGGCGAGCACCGGACCCGGTACTGGTGGGCACCGCCGCTCAATAACCCGCGCGGAATGACCCTGCTGGTGGTCGGCTCGCTGTGGGTGTCACCGTTGCTTTCGCGCCCGGTGCAGCCGGTCGCGGTCATCGGGTGCAGCCTGGTGCTGGCGATCGTCGCCGGCCCGATCGTCGGTGAGCTGCTGTACGGGGCGATCCAGCGCAGTCGGCGCCTGGATCTGTTCGAGCACGGTCTGACCGTGGCGCGGCGGGGGGAACTGCGGGTGGTCCGCTATGCGGACACCTCGGTGGGGCAGCGCCTCGTTGAGCACCGCAGCCGCGGCAGCCTGCTGTGGACCAGCTACCGGTACACCCTTACCGACACCGCCGGCCGGCAATGCACGGTGACAGGTCGTTTCGAACGGCCCGCCGAATGGGGGCAGGCGATCCAGCAGGCGGTTGCGCAGACCCAGCTACCGGCCGCGGTAGCGGCGATCAGCGCCGGACAACGAATCGACTTCGGCAAGTTCTGGATCAGCGAGCAGCAACTGTGTCTAGGCGGGGCGGTGCGGTCGTGGTCGGAGATCCTCGATCTGTACATCGCCAAAACGTCGATGCGCCTGGTCCTCAAGGACCGTTTTGTCCCGAGGACCGTCACATTTCGGTGGACCACCAACTACGGTCTGTTCGTCGCGCTGGCCGAACGCTATGCGCGCGGCCGGACCATCGTGGCGACCGATTGCTAGCGCGCCGGGCGCCGGCGAGTCGGACCCTGACGACGCTTCCCCGGCGTGTCGCGTCGTGAGATCCCTCTCGGCGGGACGGGCTCGGCGGGCGGGGTTCAGCGCGGCAGGCCCAGCAGCCGCTCGGCGGCCACGGTCAGCAGGATCTGCTCGGTGCCGCCGGCGATGGTCAGACACCGGGTGTTGAGGAAGTCGTGCACGGTCTTGTTGGAAACGACGCCCCCACCCTCGGATAGCTCCATCCGGAACTCCGACAGCGCCTGCCGGTAGCGGACCCCGATCAGCTTGCGGGCGCTGGATTCCGCGCCCGGGTCGGCACCGCCGACCGCCAGCTGCGCGATGCGCTGATCCAGCAGCGAACCCACCTGCGCGGACAGGATCAGCGCGCCGAGCCGGTCCTGCAGCGCGGGGTCGAGGTCGAGGCGGCGACGGTGCGCGAGCAGCTC
>PPEA01000679.1 GCA_002967005.1 Mycobacterium talmoniae | reverse complement strand
GGCCGGCCGACGCCGCACCCGACCCGTGCACCGCGGCCGGGCTGGCATCCACGGCCAGCGGTGTGCTCAGCGAGGCCGGCGGCTACCTGGGCAACCACCCGGAGGCCAACACGGTGCTGACCAATGCGGTCGGGCAGGCACCCGACGAGGCCCGGAACTCGGTGCGCGGCTACTTCGCCGGCCACCTCAACGAGCTGACCGACCTGCAAAACATCGCCAAACCGCTGAGCAACCTGCGCAACCAGTGCGGGGTGGCGGTGTCGCCGGGGCAGCTGGCCACCCTGTTCGACACGCTCTCGACCTAGGCGCTGCTGAGATCGACGTCCAATACGGCGCAAACTCCCGGATTTCGGGGCTATAGGTCAATCTGGACGTCGATCTCAGTCGGGCCAGGCCGGGCTACGCCTGGGTGGCCAGGTCCACGCAGTCATAGGCCGGGCTGCACGTGCTCGGCGGTGAGTCCACCGTCACCGGCCGGTGGAGCACCGCGCGGGTGGGGGCGACCGTCAGCGGGTCGGTGCCGGTGGCGTGCCCGTCCACGATCAGCGAGTAGCCGCCCGGGACCTGCGGGGGCCACAGCAGCGTGACGTCGGGATGGGCTTCCACGTTCGCGCGGGTGTGCCGCCCGACCGCCCCGACGTGCAGCACCCCGTCGTTGAGCTGCGGGGTGACCGCCGCGGTGTGCGCGGTGTAGCGGTCATCGACGCTGATCACGTAGGCGAACCCGTAGTCGCGCAGGGTGTCCGCCAGCCGGGCCAGATCCACCTTCTTGCTCATGGCCCGAGCTTACTGCGCCAGTATGGGGGGCATGGAATTTCGCTACCTCGGCAACTCCGGCTTACAGATCTCCGAAATCACCTACGGCAACTGGCTCACCCACGGCTCCCAGGTCGAAAACGACGTCGCCACCGCGTGTGTGCACGCCGCGCTGGATGCCGGCATCACCACGTTCGACACCGCCGACGTGTACGCCAACGGCGCCGCCGAACAGGTGCTCGGCGCCGCGCTGGCCGGTCAGCGCCGCGAGTCGCTGGAGATCTTCACCAAGGTGTACTGGCCGGTAGGCCCGGACCCCAAGGGCAAAAACGACACCGGGCTGTCCCGCAAACACATCATGGAAGCCATCGACGGGTCGCTGCGGCGGCTGGGCACCGACTACGTCGACCTGTACCAGGCGCATCGCTACGACGCCTTCACCCCGCTGGAGGAGACCATGCAGGCCTTCGCCGACGTGGTGCGGGCCGGCAAGGCGCTCTACATCGGGGTCAGCGAGTGGAGCGCCGAGCAGATCCGCGCCGCCCACGGGCTGGCAAGCCAACTCGGTGTCTCGCTGATCTCCAGCCAGCCGCAGTACTCGATGCTGTGGCGGATCATCGAGCCCGAAGTCATCCCCACCTGCCAGGCTCTCGGGCTCAGCCAGATCGTGTGGTCCCCGATGGCCCAGGGCGTGCTGTCCGGCAAATACCTGCCCGGCCAGCCGCCGCCGGCCGGGTCGCGCGCCACCGACGAGAAGGGCGGCGCCAACTTCATCAAGCGGTTCATGACCGACGACGTGTTGACCCGGGTGCAGCAATTGCGTCCCGTCGCCGAGGAATTGGGGCTCACGACGGCGCAGCTCGCCATCGCCTGGGTGCTGCAGAACGACAATGTCGCCGCGGCGTTGGTGGGCGCGTCGCGCCCCGAGCAGGTGGCCGAGAACGTCAAGGCCGCCGGGGTGCAGATCCCGGCCGAGTTACTGGCCCGCATCGACCAGGTGCTCGGCGACGTGGTCACCAGCGACCCGGAGCTGGTGGCCCGCTCCACGCCGCCGCAACGGATGATCTAGACCCGGCAGAGGATCTGGCTGTGCAGCAGCGCGATCCAGCCGTCGGGGTGATCGGCCCAGTCCCGCCACGCCTGTGAAATCGCCTGCAGCTTGGCCTGGTCGGCGGCGCCGCTGGCGAGCAACTGGTCGGCGATGGCGGATTGCAGAATTCGGTCGGCCCACATTCCGCCCCAGTGCTCGCGGTCGGCGGGGGTTGCGAAACACGACGCGCACGCCGTCGGGGTGACGTCGGTGAATCCGGCGGCGTGCGCCCAGGCCAGCAGATGCCGGCCCGCATCGGGTTCGCCGCCGTTGGCCCGGGCGGCGTCGCGGTAGAGCCGCAGCCAGTCGTCCAGCTCCGCCGAGGCCGGATACCAGGTGAACGCCGCATAGTCGCTGTCGCGGGCGGCCACCACACCGCCGGGCTTGCACACCCGGCGCATCTCGGCCAGCGCGGTCACCGGATCGGCGATATGTTGCAGCACCTGATGGGCGTGCACCACGTCAAAGGTGTTGTCGTCGAACTGCAATGCGTGCACGTCGGCGACGACGAAGTCGATGTTGCGCTGCCCGCGTTGCTGGGCGTGATCGCGCGCCAAATCCAGCGCCTCGGTGATCGGCTCGATGGCGGTCACCCGGCCGGGGTCCACCAACGCGGCCAGGTCGACGGTGATGGTGCCCGGCCCGCAGCCGACGTCGAGCAGCTGCAGCCCCGGCCGCAGCGACGGCAACAGGTAGGCCGCGGAGTTTTGCGCCGTACGCGCGCGGTGCGAGCGCAGCACCGATTCGTGGTGGCCGTGGGTGTATTTCGGTGGCATATCGGTGACGTTAGCATTCGTCTTGTCATCCGAGAATAGTGTCTCAGAATATGAGACATAGCTGTGCTCGGATACTTGTCGGACGCCGCTGCCAGCATGTCGTTATGGGCAAGGCCGGAGACCAGGATCTCCAAGACGACGATGTGCGCCGTGGGCACGTGGACCGCAGCCGTGTGCCGCATCTACATCAACACGAACTCGACACCGCGAACCGGCTAGCCAACCTTGGCGAGGATGTGAGGTTCATTCCGAGCGGGCATTCCCCACGGCCCGACGCCGAGTTGTCCGACGGCAAACAATATGAGTTCAAATCGCCCACCGGCAGCAGCCGCAAGACAACGCTGGACCGCATCAAACGCGCCGCCGCTCGCGGCAAAGAGAACTTCGTGCTCGATCTGGCGCGCAGTGATATGTCGGTCGAACAAGCGCGTGACCTGGCCCGGTACGCCGTTGACACCTATCCTGAGGTGCAAACGATCCGGATCATCGGCAGAGATACTCCGGTTGGTCCGCTGGACGTCACGATCAAGAAGGGCGGCGGGTGATGGCGAACGTCGATTACGTGGTCCTCGGTCCCGGCCCCTCGCTGCAAGACGTGATGGACGCGGTCAAGGCGGCGACGAATGCAACCGAGATTGTGGACGGCAACGTATTGGTCACCGGCGATGATCGGACCGCAGTTACGGTGTATTCCTCGCACGGGGAAGGCGTCGTCGCTGACGTCTACTATGGCGGCGAACTGGATGAGCGGCGTGCAATCTCGCGGCGGATCTATGACCACATCGTTGAACACACCGATTGGGACGTCGAACTCGACTCCGACGACACCGCGGGAATTCTCGCGTCACGCGTGAAATCACGCAGGTAGCGATCTCGCATCGAGACTCGTCGAGTGGCCGGATCAGGCCGGTGCTGGTTGGCGGCCGCGCACCAACCGACCCGGTCGGGCGTCGGTCGGCACTCCGTGTTGCGCGATGACCTCGCCGGAGACGACGGTCGCGACATAGCCGTCGGCGGTCTGGTCCAGCCGGCGCCCGCCGGCCGGCAGGTCGTAGGTGACCACCGGCTTGTGCAGCCGCAGCCCGGCGTGGTCGATGACGTTGAGGTCGGCCTTGTAGCCGACGGCGATACGACCCCGATCCGCCAGCCCCGCCACCCGGGCCGGCACCGACGTCACCTCCCGGATCGCGTCGGGCACGCTGAGCCGCCCGGATGCCCGGTCGCGGGCCCAGTGCGCCAGCAGGTAGGTGGGAAAGCTTGAGTCGCAGATCATTCCGTAGTGCGCGCCGCCGTCGCCCAGGCCCAGCACGACTCGTCGCGGCGGATCAGCGCGCCGACGGTGTCCAGCGAGCCGCCCTCGAAGTTGGCCAGCGCACCCAGCAAGATGGCGTGCCCGTCGTCGTCGAGCAGCCGGTCGTAGGCCTCCTCCAGCGGCGACACCCCGCGGGCCTTGGCCCGGGCGGCGATGCTGTTGGCCGGGTCGGGCTCGTAGTTGGCGTCCTCGCCCAGCGGGAAGATCCAATCGAACGCCTGGGCCATGTAGATGATCGGATTCGCCGGCTCACCGCCCGGCTTGTCCGCCAGAATGCGTTCGCGGACTTCGGGTTTGCGCATCTGCGCCACCCGCTCGGCCAGCGGCAGCCCGGCGATCTCCTGGTAGCTGGGATACAGCACGAACGGGTTGGCGGTCAGCTCCAATCCGATCATCAGCCCGATCGGCCGGGGGAACACCTGCGCGGTGACCTCGGTGCCGTTGGCGTTGGCCTTCTCGATCATGGTGACGGCGTCCGGCCAGGTCGGGTCGCCGGCGTTCATCGCGATCAGGGTGAAGGTGACCGGCAGCCCGGCGTCGGCGGCCGCGTCGAAAACCTGTTGCAGCACCGGCTGATAGCCGCCAGCGGGCAGATCCGGCACGAACTGGATCAGGCCGCCGCCGCCGTCGGCGATCCCGCGGGCGATCTCGAGCAGCTCGTCATCGGCGGCCTGATAGCTGGGGATCTGCTGCCCGTGGTCGGTGCGGTGGGTGGCTAGCTGCGACGACGCGAAGCCCAGCGCCCCGGCCTCGATCGCCTCCTTGGCCAGGGCCCGCATCTTGGCCAGGTCCTCGGCGGTGGCCGGTTCCCGGTTGGCGCCGCGCTCACCCATCACGTACACCCGCAGCGGCGAATGCGGCAGATAGGCGGCCACGTCGATATCGCGTCGGCCGGCGTCCAGCGCGTCCAGGTATTGCGGGAACGTCTCCCAGCTCCACGGCAGGCCGTCGGTCATCACCACCCCGGGGATGTCCTCCACCCCGGCCATCACGTCGACCAGCACGTCATGGTCGTCGTGCCGACACGGCGCGAACCCGACCCCGCAGTTGCCCATCACCACCGTCGTCACGCCGTGCGCCGAGGACGGGTTGAGCCGATCCGACCAGATCGCCTGCCCGTCGTAGTGGGTGTGCAGGTCCACGAAGCCCGGCGTGACCAGCAGCCCGGTGGCGTCGATCTCGCGGGTGCCCGACCCGTTGACCGCGCCGACCGCGGCGATCACCCCGTCGCGCACCGCGACGTCCCCGACGTAGGGCTCACCTCCCAGGCCGTCGACGATGGTGCCGTTGCGGATCAGCAGGTCGTAGGTCATCTAATTAATCTACGACCGTGTCGGTGGCTCATGCCAGGCTCTAGGCCATGATCGATCACTTCGGCATCAACTGCGCCGACTACGCCAAGGCCCAACAGTTCTACGACCGGGTGCTGGGGGTGCTCGGCTATACCCGACAGCTGGACTTCGGTGTTGCCATCGGATACGGCCGCGACGGCCACGCGGCGTTCTGGATCGCCGAGGGCGCCGGGATGGGGCCCAACCGGGAGATCCACGTCGCCTTCGCCGCCGCCGACGCCGACGCGGTCACCGCGTTCTACGATGCGGCGCTGGAGCTCGGTGCGGAGTCGCTGCACGCGCCGCGGCTGTGGCCCGAATACCACCCGGGCTATTTCGGCGCGTTCGTGCGCGACCCGGACGGCAACAACGTCGAAGCGGTGTTCCACGGGAGTTGATTCCGC
The DNA here is from genome assembly GCA_002967005.1 of Mycobacterium talmoniae. Classification (GTDB taxonomy): domain Bacteria; phylum Actinomycetota; class Actinomycetes; order Mycobacteriales; family Mycobacteriaceae; genus Mycobacterium; species Mycobacterium talmoniae. Next base: position 2,292 of record PPEA01000679.1, on the reverse strand, counting down.
GCCAACGGTCAGAGCGATAGCCGTACGTAGACACCGCCGTTGGCGACCAATGCGCGCTCAAACAACGCGCGAAGGATTTCGGTAACCTCCGCGAGTTCCGCTGCGGTGACACGTCCGGCGAGTTCCTCGGTTTCTGCCCACGGCTGCATGGCCGAGGTGATCCGGTCGGGTTCGGCAGTGGCAATCAGCGAGACCGCTTCATCGAGCACCCCAAGAATCATCACCGAGTCGGTCCCATCGTTCGCCAGCGTCCTGCCGTGACCGGGCCGGGACATCAACAGCATCGCTTCGTCACTTGACGGGTCCAACCCCTTCAAGATCGCCTCCAGTGAGACCAGTTCTGTCACCGGGTCGGGCCCGAGCACCCCGTCGGTGGGCCCCGTCTCCAGCATCTGAGCTGCCGACTCATCCGTCTCGGCCAAGAAATACTCGTACTTCACACCCACGGTTCACAACGTAGTGCGACGGATCATGAGTGCTGCATGCCCCGACGCTTCCGTACCAGCCCGATGATCAGCAGCACCAGCTGCGCCATCCAGGCCACTGCCCAGCCGAGCAGGCAGCCAGCGAAAATCAGTTCGCTGAGGTCGTGGTGACCGGGGGTGTCACCGAGGAGGCTCAGCAGAATCCCGTCGTACGTCTCGCCGTCGACGGAGTCCATGATTGCGACGCCCGCAAGCAGCAGGCAGACCCAGCAGGCCAGCTGCAGCCAGGCCTGTGCGGCGGTCAGCCGCGCCGGGCAGCCCGGTTGGCGGAACATCAGGATCGTGGACAGTGTCGTGCAGGCCAGGAGCACCGGATCCGCCGCAACCACCATGAACACCGTCGCCCAACCCAGCCACATGATGCCGAACAGGCCGCGTCCGAACGTCACCCAGGTGAACAGCACAAGGTTCACCGGGATGGTCAACCACAGCACCATGGTGCGAAAGTGGTTCATCCGCCGAGCGTATGGGCCGCAGGCAGCTGGCCGGATGAGCGTTTCTACTCATCGGATGCGCGTACGTTCGCTGATATGACCCACAACGACGCCGCCGCGCAGGAGTTGCTCCGGGACGCCTTCACTCGGTTGATCGAGCACGTCGAGGATCTCACCGACGGGCTGACCGAGGAGCTGTCGCGCTACCGGCCGACCGCCGACGCCAACAGCATCGCCTGGCTGATCTGGCACAGCGCCCGGGTGCAAGACATCCAACTCGCCGACATCGCCGGTGTCGAGCAGGTGTGGCTCCGGGACGGCTGGGTGGACCGCTTCGGGCTGGACCTGCCCCGCAACGACACCGGGTACGGGCACGACGCCGCCCAGGTGGCCAAGGTGCACGCCCCGGCGGAGCTGCTGGCCGGCTACTACCACGGCGTGCACAAGCTGACGCTGGAATACCTCGCCGACCTCAGCGCCGAGGAGCTGGCCCGCATCGTGGACCGCAACTGGGACCCGCCGGTGACGGCCAGCGCCCGGCTGGTCAGCATCCTCGACGACTGCGCCCAGCACCTGGGCCAGGCCGCCTACCTGCGCGGCATCGCCCCCACCCGGTGACGACACGGGCCCGACGGCGCGGTCCCTCCCACCCGAACTTGACACCTGTCGAGGCCGGGGCGATCTGCGTCACACGGCGGGGCTAGCATGGCCGCTATGACCGCCACCACACCCGATGTCACCCCCGAGGCAGCCTTCTCCGGTATCGGCACCATCGCCAACCCCGCCACCGGCGCGGAGGCCGGACAGGTGCACTGGACCGATCCCGCCGACGTCCCGACGATCGCCGCCGGACTGCGCAGCGCCCAGCGCGAATGGGAGCAGCGCGGCGCCAAAGGCCGCGCCAAGGCGTTGGCCCGCTTCGCGGTCTGGCTCAGCGAGCACCGCGACGAGATCGAGGACCTGCTGATCAAGGAGACCGGCAAGTCGGCCGCCGACGCGGCGCAGGAAGTGCCGCTGCTGATCATGATCCTGTCCTACGTCATCAAGACCATGGACAAGGCGCTGGCCCCGGAGCGGCGGCCGGCCCCGCTGCCGATCCTGGCGATCAAGAAGATCACCGTGCACTACCGGCCGCGGCCGGTGGTCGGCATCATCGCGCCGTGGAACTACCCGGTGGCCAACGCGCTGATGGACGCGATCGGTGCGCTGGCGGCCGGGTGCGCGGTGCTGCTCAAGCCCTCCGAGCGCACCCCGCTGACCGCCGAACTGCTGCGCCGCGGCTGGCTGGACTCCGGCGCGCCCGACGTGCTGGCGCTGGCGCAGGGCCGCCCGCGAAGTGGCCGGCGCGGTGATCGACCAACGCCGACTACATC